>CALDQK010000559.1 GCA_937911525.1 uncultured bacterium | reverse complement strand
CCTCGAGCCAGTAGCGCTGCCGCTCGCGGAAGGCCGCCAGCTCGGCGCGCGCCGCCTCGTCGGCGTCGGCGAGGAAGGCCCGCGCCGCGCGCCGGACCCGCTCGAGCAGCCAGGCCTCCGCCTCGAGCGCGATCGCGCCCTCGGGCCAGGCCGGCGCGTCCGCGAGGTCGCCCTCGCTGAGCAGCCCCTCCGAGACGAGCTGGTTCAAGTCGAGCAGCGCCGTGTCCGCCGCGAAGGCCGAGCGGGCCGCGTAGGGCGAGCCGCCGTAGCCAGGCGGGCCCAGGGGCAGCATTTGCCACAGCCCGACGCCCGCGTCCGCGAGCCGGTCGACGAGCTCCCGCGAGGCGGGGCCAATGTTCCCGCGCCCGGGGAAACCCGCGAGCTGAGAGGGGTGGATCAGGACACCGGTCGCGCGTGGCAGCTTCATGGCGCGCGATTCTCGCAAGGATTCCGCGCCTGTCCCACGTCGGCTGACCCGGTTTAGGATCCAGGCCGGGGCCCATAGCTCAATCGGTTAGAGCAGGCGACTCATAATCGCTTGGTTGCAGGTTCGAGTCCTGCTGGGCCCATTGCTCACACACCCGCGTGGGTCCTCGCGTAGCGGCACACTTCGCTGAAGGGCGCGTCACCGTAGGGCGGGCGCGGTTCGACGAAGGCTTCGTCGACGCTCAGGTAGTCGATTCCGTAGTCGCCCCCATAGATCGCCTGGCCGGGCGGTGAGCCTGGCAGCGCCGGCAAGGCGTCCTCGCGGAAGAAGAGCACGTCCACCCGGCGATCGGCGGCGTGACCCGCGGGCGCGTCGGGACGCGCGGTTGGCCAGTGCTCGCTGCAGGCCAAGGTCGGCGGATCGAGGTAGCGCACCGCCCCGCGGAGCGCGTCGAGCCGGCTGACGTCGGTGGCGAGCTTCTCGGCGAGCTCGAGCTCGTAGAGGTGATAGAGGGCGCCCCAGTCGGCGAGGTTCTGCTTGACCTTCAGCTCGAGGCTGCCGCCGTGCTCCTCGTTGTAGCGCGCGCGAAATGCGTCGCGCGCCTTGCGCGAGCCCGGCCCCCAGATCCCGTCCACCGAGCCCGGGTCGCACTCCCACTCGTACATGAACCACACCCACTTGAGCAGCGCCTGCAGGTCGGCGACCTCGTAGTGCTGCTGGCAGTGCTCGGCCCAGGCCTCTTTCTGTCCGCTGAGGTAGAGGTAGACATTGCGCGCCCGGTCGCCGGAGAGGACCGCGTTGGAGGCGACGCTGCCGCGCTTGTCAGCGTGCCCAGCCACGAGCAGCCGACACTCCGGGTGCCGGCGCGCGTAGGTCAGCGCGGCCGCGACCACCCCCAGCCCGGTGATCGCGTCGGCCCGCGACCACCCGCCCGGGAAGAGGATCTCGCGCCCCGTAGCGAAGCAAATGTCCTCGACCTCGAGGAGCGTGGTGCTCGGCGCCGCGCGGGCCACGCTCACCAACTCGACGACCTTCTTGAGCGCGGACAGCTCGACCTCGCTGGCGAAGCCGCCCTCGGCCTCGGCGTCGCTCACGTCGACCAGCTCGAGGCCAGGGAGGGCGACGCCAGAGACGTCCTCGGGCCCATAGACGCAGAGGAACTGCACCTCGAACCATCCCTCGTCGCTGAGGGCTCCCTCGACGTGAGGGACCTCGTGCTCGACCGGCTCGTCTCCGCTCCGTTCGGCGCACAGGAGCAGGTTGCGCTTGCGGTTTCGCGGCCACACGCGGGCGATCAGGCGGTCGGCTGGCGCGGGCAGCTCGCCGCGCTCCCGCAGGGCGAGGAGCTCGGCCTTGGCGATCACCGGACACTCCCCGGTCTCGACGCTCTCGAAGGGGGCCTCCTCGGCGAGGGGGACCGCAGAGAGGCCGCGCCGCGCCTGGAGCTTGGTCCGCCCACCCGTGATCCGCAGCGCGCGCGTCTTGTCGACCTGAAAGGTCCAGGCCTGCTTGGTCTCGCCGCACTCGGGGCACTGGGTGACGTCGTCGTTGTGCTCTCGTTGGCAGGGCTGGCAGCTCCAGGGCACGTCAATACCCCCGATCTTCGTCGTAGAAGTCCTGACCGGCGAAGGGGCTCCAGTTGTTCAGGATGTTGTCGTCGAAGAACTTCCGATAGAAGTCGATGCTGTAGCAGGAGTAGATGCTCTTGTGGCTGTAGTAGCGCTCCTGAATGAAGGTCACGAGCTCGCTCCAGCCCGGATGGGCACCCACGCGCCCGAAGGGCCCACCGTGGGTCATGTAGTAAAGGCCGAGCCGCCAAGGCCCGTCGCGGATGTCCTTCTGCACCTTGGCCATTTCAGCGAAGAAGACGTCGCGGCCCGGTCCCTCCATTTCACCCGGTGTGTTGGCGAAGGCTCGAATCAGCGAACCGAAGAGCGAGCTGCGCTTCCGCACGAGACCCACCGATTCGGTGCCCTCCCAGGTGTCCTCGCGTACCTTGCCCTCCTCGGGTAGGCGAATCCCGTTCAAGGTGACCTTGGACACTCCGTTGACCTTCACCTTCACGTGATCGCAGATCCAACGGACCTGACGCTCGGAGAAGTAGATCTCGTTCCGATCGCGGTTGCAGCGTTGCACCCACGTCGCCAGATCCTCGTCTCCAGCGAGGTAATCCTTGGCGAAGATCTTCAAGCGGGTGATGAAGCGGATGTGAGAGGTTCCGCCGCTGTCTCCATACATTCGCGCGAGCTTCTTGAACATGCATGCCCACACGGGGGCGCCGAACAGCGGCAAGTCCTCCAGCCACTGCTCCGCGTGCTTGGAGTCCAACACGTGATACTTGACCCGGTTCCTGGCCCGCTCCTCGAGCTCCTCCGGCGTCGGGGGCGGGTCGTGGTCGAAGCGAAAGATCTCGAACAGGACCACGCTGCGGTTCATGGCCCGCCCATCGGGCGAGAGGTTGGTGAAGGGGTAGGTCCCTAGCCGATCGACGGCCCGCCGCTCGGCGGCGTTGAGCTCTCCATACTTCAGCAAGCGCGAGCTGAGGCTTTGAAACACCTCGCGGGCTGCCTCGAAGCGCGCAGTGCGCAATCCGCCGTTGATCCCGTTGCGGTCGATCCGATCGGCGAAGCCGCGCATGAAGAACATGGTCGTGGCCTTTCCGGTCTTGACCGCCCCCTCCTTCGCGTCGGTAATCTCGATCGGGTGGACGAGCTCGCGCTCGTCGACCAGCTTCTTGAAGGCCGCTCGCAGCGAGGCCCCCTTGTGGTCCGGGAGGGAAGACTCTCCGATCTCGAAGTCGTAGACGACCCACGCCTTGGGCTGAACGCCGTCGTGTCCGTATTCGGGGACCTCCCAATACGAGATCTCCTGACGCGTGAATCGTGACTCCTTCGAGTCGGGGTATTCCTGGTCGAGCCGCTTCAGCTTCCCTAGCTGCAGGGTCAGCGTCCGCACCAGCGGCGCCTCCACGCCGAAGGTGAAGGTGCACTGGATGTCGATCTCGGCGACCCCTCCACCCGCGACTCTAGTCGCGAGCAGCCGGTCGCCTACCCGTGGGGCCGATCGCTAAGCTGAGGGCGAATGCAGATCGGTCGCTATCTCGTGCGCGGAGAGGTCGCTCGCGGCGGCATGGGGGTCGTCTATCGCGGCCACGATCCCGTCACCGAGCGCGACGTGGCGCTCAAGGTGCTCCTGCGCCCGACCGAGGTCGCGCGCAAGCGCTTCCTGCGCGAGGCCAGGGCCCTGGCGCGGCTGGCGCACCCCAACGTGGTGCGGGTCTACGAGTGCGCGCTCGCCCCCGACGGCACCCCCTTCATGGCGCTGGAGTTCGTGGCGGGGCAGAGCCTGCAGGAGGTCCTCTCGCGCCAGGGCCCCCTCGACGTGGACGACGCGATCGCCCGAGCCGCGACCCTGGCCGAGGCCGTCGCGGCCTGCCACCAGGCGGGCGTCCTGCACCGCGACCTCAAGCCCGAGAACGTGCTGGTCGACGCCAGCGGGCGCTTGCTCCTGACCGACTTCGGCTTGGCGCGCGACACCGACCCCGCCCTCTCGCGCACGCAGCTCTCGCGGGAGGGCGTGTTCCTGGGGACCCCCGGCTACTGGGCGCCCGAGCAGGCCAGCGGGCGGCTGGACGAGGTCGGCCCCGCGACGGACGTCTACGGGCTGGGGGCCACGCTCTATGCCCTGCTGACGGGCGAGCCGCCCCACGCCTGCGAGGGGTTGGAGGACCTGCTGCGCGTGCTGGAGGCTCCCCCGCCGCGTCCCTCGGCGCGGCGCGGCGAGGTTCCGCGCTGGCTGGACCAGGTCGTGCTGCGCTGCATGCAGCGCGACCCAGCCGAGCGCTATGCCTCTGCGCAAGAGCTCGCCCTCGCGCTGCGCAGCGGGAGCGAGGGCCAGCGGTCGGCCTGGCCCGCGGGGGCCTGGGTCGCGCTGGCGGTCGGCGGGCTGCTGGCGGTGGCGGGTGGCACCCTGGTCCTGCTCGACGCAGCCGGCCCAGGGGGCGCCCAGGCGCAGATCTCGCCTGCCCCTTCGGCTTCGCTCCCCGCGCAGGTGTCCTCGACCCTGGCTCCCGCGAGCTCGCCTGGGTCCGCCGCTCCCGAGGCGACCCCGACGCCTGCGGCGCGCCCCGGCACCGGGCGCGCGCGGCTCGAGGTGCAGGCGGGGCTCGCGCTCTTGCAGCGGCGGGACTACCGCGGCGCCCTGGCGCGCTTCGAGGCGGCGGTCGGCCACGACCCCGAGCTCGCCACGGCTCACCACCACCTCGGCGTCGCCCACCTCCGCCTGGGCCAGCTGCGCGAGGCGATCGCCGACTTCGACCGCGCGATCGCGCTACACCCGGATCACGCGATCGCGCACAACGCGCGGGCCTCTTGCTACGAGACCCTGGGCGACTCCCCCGCCGCGCTGCGAGACCTGGGCGAGCTGATTCGAATCCAGCCCGAGCTCGCCCGGGGCTACAAGAAGCGGGGGGCCCTGCTCCTGCGCCTCGAGCGGGACGAAGAGGCGATCGCCGACCTCGACCGCGCGATCGAGCTCCACCCCCACGACCCCATGACGCTCAGCAACCGCGGCGGCGCCTACGCCAACCTGGGTCGCTTCGACGAGGCGCTGCGCGACCTGCGCCGCGCGCTGGAGGTCGACCCGATCGGGCGCTGGGCCAGCCAGGTCAAGGCCTCGATCCGCCAGGTCGAGCAGCGGCGCGCGGCCGCGGGTCGCTAGTCGGCAGGCAGGCCGGCGACCTCGACCTGGGAGGGAATAGACTCGTCTCGAGAGGTGAGCCTGAGCTGGGAACGCTTCGAACGCATTGAACCGCTCGCCCAGGGCGGCATGGGCGCCGTGTTCCGCGCCTTCGACCCCCGCGCGGGTCGCGAGGTGGCCCTCAAGGTGCTGCGGACGAGGCGCGCGACCGCCGTTCAGGCGGAGCGCTTGCGCAGGGAGGCGCTGGCGCTGGCCCGACTCAACCACCCGCACTTGCTCCCGATTCACGGCCTGGAGGAGGCCCCCGACGGGAGCCTGGTCCTCGTGATGCCGCTCGTCTCGGGGCGAGATCTCCAGACGGAGCTCGAGGAGAGGGGGCCGCTGGCTGGGCCGGCCGCGGCGGCGCTCGTCCAGCGGGTGGGCGAGGCCGTGGCGCACTCCCACGAGCGCGGCGTCCTGCACCGGGATATCAAGCCGGAGAACGTGCTCCTGCCCGAGCCGGGCCGGCCCGTGCTGACGGACTTCGGGCTGGCCCGGCTCGAGGGCGAGGGTCACTCCCTGACGCAGACCGGACGGCTGCTGGGCACGCCCGCCTATCTGGCCCCGGAGCAGGGCCTCGGCTTGCCGGTCGGGCCCGCGGCGGACGTCTATGGCTTGGGGGCGCTGCTCTTCTCCTGCCTCACGGCGCGCGCGCCGCGAGAGCCCACGAGCCTGATGGCCCTGCTGGACGAGCTGCAGCAGCGGGTCGCGCCGCCGTCGCCCTCGACGCTGCCGGGCTCGAGCGCCGATCGGGGCCTCGACGCGATCTGCGCGCGCGCCATGCACCCCGACCCCGCCGCCCGCTACGCCGACGCGCAGGCCCTCGTCGACGACCTGGCCGCCTACGCGAGAGGCGAGCTCCGCCCGCGGCCTCGGCTCGTGATTCCCCTGGCCGTGGGGGCGCTCTCCCTCGCGGCGGCGGCGACCCTCTTCGCCAAGTCCGGCGCGGGGTCCCTCTCCCCGGCGGCGCGACAGGCGCAGCCCTTGACCTCGCCGACGCCCGCGGCGACGAGCTCCGTCGCGCCCGGGACCTGGGCGCAGCGAGCGCGCCGCAGGCTGGAGCGGAACGACTTCCAGGGGGCCCTCGTCGCGGCCGACGCCCTGGAGGCCGAGGATCCTGCGCGCGCGCTCCGCGTTCGTGCGCTGGCCTTGGCCAATCTGGGGCGGCTGGAGGAGGCCCTCGAGCAGGCTGAGCGAGGCGTCGACCTCTCTCCTCGGGACGGAAACGCCTTCTGGGTGCGGGCGCTGATCTACGAAATGCGCTTCGTGGGCTCGGAGGACGCGGAGGCCTTGGACCCCAGCCTCCGAGACTTCAGGGCGGCCCTACGCTGGGGAGGGCTCACCGACGAGCGGGTGCGCCAGGTGAGGAGGAAGATCGCGCAGCTCCTGCGAACCGCGGGCCGGATCGAGGAGGCCCAGGAGGCCTACGAGCGGCTCGTCGAGCTCGAGCCGGACGTGGCCGCGCACCACACCAACCTGGGCTTCCTGGCCGCTCGGCTGGGCCGAGCGGAGGTGGCGCTGGGTCACGTCGATCGCGCGCTGGAGCTGGAGCCGGACGACCCGGACGCGCTGCTCAATCGAAGCGGCTTGCTCTCCAGCCTGGGGCGCCGTCCCGAGGCTTGGGAGGCCCTCCGCGGAGTCCTGGCGCAGCTCGACGGGCTCACGGCTACCCAGGGAGCGCAGGCCTACTTCATGCAGGCCCGGCTCTACCTCGAGCAAGGGGCCAAGGAGCAGGCGCTCGAGGCCTTGCGGCGTTCGGCCGGTCAGGTCAACCGGGACAAGGGGGGCGACCACCTCTTCTACTCCAAGCAATATGCGCTCGCGCTGGAGGGCTATGGCCGCGGGCGAGAGGCCCTCCAGTGCGTCGACCGCTACTTGAAGCACCGCCCCGAGGCTCGGGCTGCCGCGCTGCGCTTCGAGATCAGCCTGCGGCTGAGGGACGTGAAGGAAGCGCGCCACAGCCTCGACCTCCTCCAGCGCCTGGAGCCGCGATCGCTCCAGTGGGTCCTGCTCAGCGCGCAGCTCGAGGTCCAGCAAGGTCAGCTCGGCCGCGCCGAGGCGCTCCTGGTGAGCGCGCGGGACGACCCCGCTCGCTCTCGCCGCGAGCGCGCGGAGATCCGCCTGGGGCTAGGCGGGGTCCTGGTCCGCCAGCGCCGCTATGAGGACGCGCTGGCTGCGCTGCGTGACGTCGCGAGCGCGGACCTCGACGCCCCTCACGAGCTGCTCTGGCTGCGCGGCGGAGCCCTGCACTCCCTCGGCCGGAGCGAGGCGCGCGAGGCCCTCGAGGCCTTCGTGCGCAGCGCGCCCCAGGGCGACGCCCGGCTGGCCCAAGCGCGAGCCTGGCTGAGGGGGCGCTAGCGCCCGCTAGTCCGCCAGCTCCATCAAGACCTCGGGCGCGCCGGGCGGGCCGAAGGGGCCCTCGAAGCGGAGCAGGTCGTGGGGCGGCTCCGGCGAATACCACATGTGGTATTTGGGCACGAAGGGGTGAGCGAGCTTGTTGAGCACCTTGCCCAGGCGGACCCAGTCGTTGAAGTCGGGGTACATGATCAGCTTGATCGCGTCGCGCTTGGCGCCGCCGAGCTCGAGCTGGGTCTTGCCCTTGGAGACGTACTCCACGCGCGCCACGAAGCGGTCGTTGATCCAGGCGAAGAGGTCGCGCTTCTTGCCGTCGAAGGGCTGCCAGCGGAGCAGGAAGGGCAGCGTGACCTCGGGGTAGACCGCTTCGGGGAGCGGGATCACGTCGGCGCCGAAGGCGATCTCCTCGTGGCGGATCCGCAGCTCGGCGGCGTCGTAGACCGAGCGGGTCAGGCGCTCGGCCGCCAGGCGCTCGCCTTCGCGCCGGAGCGCGAAGGTCTCGCGGATCGTGCCCCGCTTGAGCGGGAACTCGAACTCCAGCGAGACCTCGTCGCCGACGCGGGTGCTCACGCGCGCGATCCGGGTCCCCTCGGGGTCGATCACGTCGTCGGCGCTGAGCACCGTCTGAAACGAGCTCTTGGGGCGAGGGCGGAGCGCGTAGCGGTGCTCTTCGTCGCCGTGGGTCGGGACGCGCAGCAGCTCAGGCATGGGTGTCGTCTCCCTGGCCGACCAGGGCCCGCAGGCGGGCCGCCGTGTCGGAGCCGAAGCGGGCGGCCGTCGCGTTCTCGAGCGCGACCCCGACCGCCTTGCTGAACATGGCCATGGCCGCCCGACGAGCGAGCGGACGCAGCTTGTGCAGGCCGCCGGTCAGGAGGGGCAGCCGGGAAGGGGGCATGCCTTCGGCGACGAAGGGATCCCACACGTGCTCGCAGAACACCTCGATCAGCTCGTTGGCCATGTCCTGCATGCGCCCGCGGAACTCGCTCAGCTTGGTCTGGGCGACCTCGACCGGCACCCCGTAGTGGACGATCTGGGCGAGGGCCTCGAAGACCTCGGGCTCGAGGATCCGGTAGCTCCCCGGCTCGGGCAGGTCGAGGACCGCCATCTCGACGGCGGCGGCGAGGAGCTCGTCGCTGACCTCGGGCAGGCCGAGGAAGCTCAGCAGCTCGTCGCGGGTGTAGCGGCGCGAGCGGTCCTCGGTCCAGGTCTTGACCAGCGCCGACTCGAAGCCGAGCAGCGCCGAGAGGCTGCGCCCCGCGACCCACTCCTTGAGGAGGCTCGCGATCCCGCGCAGGTTGAAGCCGCGCTTCTGCATCCGCTGAACGAGGCGCAGGCGACCCTCGTGGCCGCTGTGGTAGTAGCCGATCCGGCCCACGGTCTCGGGCGGCGGCAGCAGCCCCTTGCTCTGGTAGGCGCGAATGTTCCGGGTCGTGACCCCGGTCCGCGCCGAGAGCTCTTCGATCGTCATTCGCTCGTCGTCGCTCACGCGCTCCCTCGCAAGTCCTTGATCCTAGCGGAGATCCCGATCCATGCGACCACGAAAAGAGATACTCATTTAAATGTGACATTGATTGGTGTAACTGTGTGTGGTGTTCAGGAGGACCCATGAGCGCACCCGTGATCCCTCGCGTCCGCAAGCCAGGATTCCGCTTCCAGGGGCTGCCTCGCCGCTGGCTGGGCGGCCGCCTCGACACCCACGTCGTCAACGCCGCGAACCTGATCTTTCCCGCCGGCGAGCAGTTCTTCTGCCGCAGCATTCGCGCCCACCTCGATCGGGTCGGCCCCGAGCTGCGCCGCCGCGCCGCCGCCCTGATCGGCCAGGAGGCCCGCCACGGCCTCGAGCACGAGGGCTTCTTCGCCGCCCTCGAGGAGCAGGGGCTCGAGCTCGAGAGCTGGCTCGAGCGCTACCAGGCCCTGGCCTACGGGCGGATCGAGCCGGCCTTCTCGCCCGAGGTCCGGCTGGCGACCACCGCCGCCCTCGAGCACTTCACCGCCTGCCTGGCGCGCCTCGTGTTCGAGGAGGGCCTCGTCGACGACGCCGACCCGCGCGCGCGGCGCCTGCTCTACTGGCACGCCGCGGAGGAGATCGAGCACCGCGACGTGGCCTTCGACCTGCTCCAGGCGGTCGACCCGCGCTACCGCACGCGCCTGGCCGGGTTCGGGCTGGGCGTCCTGCTGCTGAACGGCTTCCTCCTCAGCGGGAGCTGGCACCTGATCCGCCAGGAGGCCCGCCTGATCGGCTGGCGCCGCGTCGCGGCTGAGGCCCTGCGCGAGCTGGCCGACCCGGGACCGCGCCGCTCCTTGCCGCGTGTGATCCCCGCCGCGCTGGCCTTCCTGCGCCCCGGCTTCCACCCCGAGGAGGGCCCGGGGCGCGAGGCGGCCGCGCGCTACCTCGCGGGCGAGGACTGGCGGGTGGCGGCGTGAGCGCGCGGACCTATCGCGCCGTGATCGTGGGCGCCGGCTTCTCGGGGATCTGCGCCGCGCTGGCCCTGCGGCGGGCGGGCGTCGAGGACGCGCTCCTGATCGAGAAGGGCGCGACCTTCGGCGGAACCTGGCGCGAGAACACCTACCCCGGCTGCGCCTGCGACGTGCCCAGCCACGTCTACTCGCTCTCCTTCGCGCCCCACGACTGGAGCCGGGTGTTCGCCGAACAGGGCGAGATCCAGGCCTACGTGCAGCGCGTCGCGCGCGAGCACCAGCTCGCCTCCCAGACCCGCTTCGGGGTCGAGCTCCAGGCCGCCCGCTGGCGCGAGGCCGAGGCGCGCTGGGAGCTCGAGACCTCGGCCGGCCCGCTGCGCTGCCAGTCCCTGATCCTGGCGACCGGCCCGCTGCACGCGCCGCGGCTGCCCGAGCTGCCGGGGCTCGAGACCTTCGCGGGCCAGGCCTGGCACAGCGCGCGCTGGCCGCGCGAGGCCGACCTGGTCGGCAAGCGAGTCGCCGTGGTCGGGACGGGCTCGTCGGCGATCCAGCTCGTGCCGCGCCTGCAGCGCGAGGTGGCGCAGCTGAGCGTGTTCCAGCGCACGGCCCCCTGGGTGCTCCCCAAGCCCGACCACCGCTACGGGCGGCTCCAGCGCTTGGCCTTCCGCGGGATCCCCGGGCTGCGGCGCCTCTACCGCGAGGGGATCTATCACGGGCTCGAGCTGCTCCAGCTGGCCCAGCGCCGTCCCGAGGTCATGCGCCGAATCCAGCGCCTGGGCAGCTGGCACCTGCGCCGTCAGGTCCCAGACCCCGCCCTGCGCGAGGCCTTGACGCCCGACTTCGTGCTCGGCTGCAAGCGCCTGCTCCTGAGCAACGACTACTACCCGGCCCTGGGCCAGCCCAACGCGCGCCTCGTCCCGCGCGGCGTGGCGCGGGTCACCCCCGGCGGGCTGATCGACGCGGCGGGAGAGGAGCACGCCTGCGACGCGATCGTGTGGGCGACCGGGTTCCGGGTGACCGACCCGCCGGTGGCCGAGCTCGTGCGCGGGGCGGGCGGCGAGACCCTGGCCGAGCGCTGGGGCGGGAGTCCGCGCGCTTACCAAGGGACCTGTGTGGCGGGCTTCCCCAACTGCTTCGTGATGGTCGGGCCCAACACCGGCAACGGGCACAGCTCGATCCTGAGCGTGTCGGAGGCCCAGGCCGACTACGTCGCCCAGGCCGTCTCGCTCCTGGCGCGGGGCACGCGCCGGATCGAGGTCCGGCGCGGGGTCGAGGCCGCCTACGACGAGGAGGTCCAGGCCGCCCTGGCGGGCACCGTGTGGAACGCCGGCGGCTGCAGCAGCTACTACCTCGACCGCAACGGGCGCAACTCGACGATCTACCCTTGGACCACGATCGAGCTGCGCCGGCGCCTGCGCCGGCTCGACCTGGCCGACTTCCGCTGTCAGCCGCGCCAGGTCAAGGCCTCGAGCCCGCGCCCGCTGCGCGGCTTGGTCGTCGCGATCACGGGCGCGGCCCGCGGGATCGGGCTGGCGACGGCCCGCGCCTTCCGCGCGGGCGGGGCGCGCGTGATCCTGGGCGACCTCGACGGCGAGGCCTGCGAGCGCGCCGCCGCGGCCCTGGGCCCGGGCGCGCACGGGCTGCGGCTCGACGTGACCCAGCCGGCCAGCTTCGCGGCCTTCCTGGAGCGCGCCGAGGCGCTCGAGGGGCCGCTCGACGTGCTGGTCAACAACGCGGGGGTCCTCTCGGCCGGCGCCTTCCTCGAGCAGGGGCCCGAGGCCGAGGCCGCGACCTTCGCGGTCAACTACCAGGGCGTGAGCAACGGCCTGCGGCTGGCCCTGCCGGGCATGCTCGAGCGCGGCGAGGGGCACGTGATCAACGTGATCTCGCTCTCGGCGCGGGTGCCGGTGGCGGGCCTGGCCCACTACGCGGCGAGCAAGCACGCGGCCCTGGGGCTGACCCACAGCGTGCGTCACGAGCTGGCCGAGAGCGGCGTCCGCCTGAGCGCGGTCCTGCCCACGGCTGTCCGAACCCGGCTCAGCGCCGGGATCCCCCTCGGCGGGCTCTGCACCCAGGAGCCCGAGGATGTGGCCCGCGCGGTCCTGGCCGTGCAGCGCAGCGGAGCGGCCGAGCGGACCGTGCCGCGCTACTTGGCGGGCGCCGGCCTGGCGCTGGGGCTGCTCCCCGAGCGGCTCGATCGGCCCCTCCGCCGCTGGCTCGCGGCGGATCGGGCCGTGCGCCCCGCGGCGCCCGAGCTGCGGCGCGCCTACGAGGCGGGCGTCCAGGAGCAGGGCCAGCGCGCGCGCTCGGAGTCGCTCTCTTGAGCCAGCTCCCGCTCGCAACGTTCAACGCTGCGCGGCGAGCTCGGCGCGAAGTGCCTCGATCGCGGCAGACATGTCAGCGGGAGGCCACTTGGCCTCGCGAGGGCTGCTTCGCGCGAGGACGACACGCACGAGGAAGTGCGTCAGGACGGCAGGAGTGAAGTCCTCCTCAGGACGACCCGCCTTGCGCCAGGCCTCTTCCGCCCACCCCAAGGTATGTTCCTGGCCGCCGTAGGGAATCGGTTCTTGGTCGGCGAGAAACCGCTCCGCCAAAGCGCGGAGCTCCGCTTTACTACGCCGTCCCTTCCCCCAGCGGAACACCTTGGCGAACGCGGCGGCACGAACCAGAGGGCTCTCGTCCGAGCGGGCGGCCTCCAGCAGGGCGGTGAATGTCGCTTCGTGGATCGGATCCATGGATCCGTCTAGGTTGGTCACCTGCAGCGTATCGAGGGCCTCCGCAGCTCGGGCTCGGATGGTTGGGGTCGAGCCGCTGCGCAGCTCCCGTCGGGCGAGGGGCTCGCCCCAACTGCGGACGAAGAGGCCGTTGAAGGCGTAGGTGTTGCCGCTGCGAAAGCTGGATACCGCGACGGCCACTTCTAGGCTCAGGGCGAGGGTCGCCAGAGCGACCAGGATCAGCAGCCCCAACCCTAGACAGCGCAGCCGGCTCAGTGGCGGCGTGGCGGTCGGTGCCGCGCTGGAGACCTGATCCTCCACGAGCTAGCGGTTGCTCTGCAGGATCCGGTCCTCCAGGCCGAGCTGCATTTCGCTGGGCAGCTCCTGCTGCTGGCGCTTGGCGCGGACGGTCGCCTGCTCGCGCTTCAGCTGGGCCGCGACGAGGTCGAGGTCCTCGGCGAGGCGGGGGTAGAGGTCGGGCACCTGGCCGGGCTCGAAGGGGATCGAGTGGATCACGCGCTCGAGGCCGGGCGTGGTCGCCGCGTCGGTGTCGTAGGGGATCCGGTCGCTGACCTTCAGCAGCTCGTCGTCGCTCGCCATGACGTTGCGCTGGCGGACGAGCGGCCAGTGCGTGGCCTCGACGCCCATGCGGGCCTCGACGAGGGCCGTCGCGTCGTTGCAGACGCCGAGCTGGCCGTAGGGGCCGCTCTGGAGGGCCGCCAGGTTGTTCTCGGCCGAGGCCTCGGTCAGCTCGCGGCGGACCCAGGCGGCGGCCGAGGCGGCGCGCAGGGCCTCGCGGCCCTTGAAGCGGCGCAGCTTCTTGGAGCCGGTCCAGGAGGGGCGCTTCCAGGCGGTGGGGCGGAAGCTCGTCTTGTGGTCGATCGCGAGGAAGAAGGCCACGTCGGCGTTCACGACCGGGCCGCGGATCGAGAAGATCATCTCGGAGTGGGTGGCGGGGACCAGCATGGTGCGGTCCTTGCCCGGCACGGCGACGCGGGTGTCGAGCCAGACGGGCGCGGCGACCGAGCGCAGCTCGGCGCTGCCAGGCGCCTTGTAGTAGAGGCCGCTGAAGTTGGCGATCGAGCGGTGGTCGTAGGCCTCGACGCTGTGGCCGTCGGCGGCCAGCAGCTCGAGCAGGCCGCGGGGGCTGCGCACGTAGCGGCCCTTGTAGCCGACCCAGCCCGTGCCGTTCAGCGAGAGGCGGTTGAGGACCTCCGCCAGGCGCTTGCTGTCGGGGTAGAGCTTGACCTTCTCGGCGTCGTAGACGTCGCCGCGGAAGATCCCCAGGCCGAGGTGCTTGAGGGTGGTGGTGGGCGCGGTCTGGTTCGCGACCGGAATCCCCAGCTGCTCGACGACGCTCGCCGGCCGCGGCGCGGCGCTGTCCTGGGCGGGGGGGAGCTGGGCCAGCTCGGCCTGGAGCGCCTTGCCGACCGTGGGCATGTCGACGCCGGGGAAGCGGTCGAGGGCCGCCAGCGCGGCGGGGTCACCCTGGATCGCCGCCTGGACCAGGCCGGCTAGCTGCTGGCGCTGCTGGCCCGAGAGCACGATCGGCGCGGCGGCGCCTTGGCTGGGGATCGACTGGATCGCGCCCGCCACCTGAGCGGCGACGGCCTGGAGCTGAGGCGTGCCGGCCGCCTGCTGCTGCAGCTCGGCCGCGAGCTCGGAGAGGAGCAGCGGGCGCTCGTCGCTGATCGGCGGATTCTGCAGCTCTTGGGCGCAAGCGGCGCCGCTGAGGAGGGCCAGGAGAAGGAGGCTGTAGGTGAGGTTCTTGAGCGATCGCATGGTCGTTCTCTCTGTTGAGAGACGTTTTTGCAAGCAATGGGCCACGCTGCAAAGCCTATGAAATTAGCCATGGCGCGCAAATGGGTCCCATGTGCGTCGCTGTAAGGGGGCCAGGGAGCGACCAGGGCCGGTCACGATGGGTCGAAACGAAACGAGGCCCTGAAGCAGCGCTTCAGGGCCTCGCGGGAGTCGTCTCGAGTCGCGTGCGTTCGAACGCGGCTACTTGCTCTCGAGCGCGCTCAGCCGGTTGTCCGCCGCGGCCTTGCTGCCGCCGAGGATGTAGTCGTCGGCCAGGGCCTGCTGGCCCTTGACGTAGGCCAGGAGCCAAGCGGTCAGGTAGCGCTGGGTGGTGGCGTGCTGGTCGGCGATCGCCATCGTCGCCGAGCTGTCGCCCCAGATCCGCCGGTCGCTGTCCTTGAACTGGCTGTGGTTGCCGCCGTCGATCTCGATCCGCATCGCGGGGCTGCCGGCCTTGCCATAGATCGAGGTCTGGTCGCGGTCTGGCGCGATCCCGTCGGCGCTCCCGCCGACCACCAGGGCCGGGACCATGGTGAAGTCGCCGAAGTCGAGGGCCAGGCCGCCGTTCTGGCTGTCGAAGGCGGGCGAGCCGAGGCTCACGACCGCCTTGACGCGGGCGTTGGCGCCGCGGGCCAGGACCTCGGCCGAGGCGGCCATCAGCGCCCCGTCGCCGCCGCGGCTGTGGCCGACGAAGGCGGCGCGGCTGGCGTCGATCAGGCCGGCCAGGGGGTGGGTGGGGTCGCTGTTCTTGGCCTCGAGGAAGTCGAGCGCCGCGATCGTGTCGTCAGCGTCCTTCTGCGAGTTGCGCTGGCCGTTCGCGAACAGGCTGGTGTTGGTCGCCAGATCGACGCTGATCACCACGTAGCCGTGGCTGGTCAGGTAGTCGGCGGCCCAGGTGTAGTTGCGGTAGTCGATCCCAAAGCTGATCAGGGGCGGCTTGAAGCCGTGGTTGAGCACGACGACGGGGTAGGGCCCGCCGCTGGCGTCGGGCGCCTCGTTGGCGCCGGACAGCAGGGCCGGGTAGTAGATCCGCACGTCGGGGTCGTCGCCCGAGGCGCCGGTCATCTTGCCGTCCCAGGTGCCGACCTCGTAGATCCCGACCTGGTCGGGGTCCGCCAGGTTGAGCGCGTTCCAGTCAGGCCCGCCCGCGCTGAACACGCTGCCCTGCGTGACCACCACCGGCTGCATACCGGCGGGGACGCCCGCGGGGATCTCGACGCTCAGCTCGCTCGAGCTGACCCACGCCACCGAGCTGGCGGCCACGCCGCCGATCTGGACGGTGGCGCCGGGGACGAAGTCGCTGCCGCGCAGGGTCACCGTGTGCGCGCGGTCGTTGGGGCCGGTGTCGGGGGTCAGCGCGCTCAGGACCGGGGTCGGCGGCGTCGCGAGCACCTCGAACACGGCGGGGGTCGCCACGCTCGTCCGACCGAGCACGAGCTCCAACCGGTAGCGGCCGGGGGTCATGTTGGCCGGCACCTCGGCGTTCACGTTCTGGTCGTCGACGGCCGTCCAGGAGGTGATCGGGGTGATCGAGGTCCCGCTGTCGGGGATCAGGCGCGCGCCGGTGACGGCCAGCAGCCCCTGGCCCGAGATCGCGACCGGCGTGTCGTTGAGCGCGTAGCCCGAGCTCGGCACGAAGGCGGTCGCCGAGGCCGAGGGCGTGGCGCTCGCGCTCGGCGCGAGGCTGCCCGAGGTGGGCGAGGCGACCGTCGCCGTCGGGGTGGAGGTCGTCGGGGCGCTCGTGGCGCCGCTGGTGGTGGCGGCGGTCGTGGTGCTGGCCGACGAGCCCTTGCTGCTGCTGCTGCCGCCGCAGCCGGTCAGGAGCAGGCCAGCGGCGAGGGCCGCGGCCGTAACGATACGCATCTTCATGGGGTCTCCCTGTCGCAGCTCTTCCCAAAGCTGTACAGACACCGTGCAAGCTTGGTGCCGAGCGGCTCGCTGCCCTAAGAGACGCTCTGAGCAGGGACTAGGGCAGGAAGCGTCGAGGGCGGACGCTTCTATCGAGGGGATTCCGCCCACTTCCCGAAAGTCGACCGTCCATCTCTGGTGGAGCGGCCAGGAAAGCCTGACCGCCCCGTGCAGCTTCCAGCCTCCGCGCTAGACCAGGGCCGCTCGGCTGCGCACGCGGGCCAGGCCGAGGACCAGCAGGAGCAGGGCCCAAACGTGCCAGGGCTGTCCCATGGACTCGCCCTCCAGGCTGCACAGGCCGCCGCCGCTCGAGCCGCCGCCGCTGCTCGCGGGGGTGCCCGCGGTGGCGCCGGCCGCCGTGCTGCTGCTGCCGCTCGTCACGGGCGAGGCGGTCGAGCCGCTGCCGGGGACGCGGGTCGCGTCGAAGGTCGTGGCCAGGCGGTTGAGGTCGTTGCCGAAGTGGTCGCGGGGCGCGTCGCGCCAGTAGACGACGAAGCGCACGTTGCCGCTGCCGGCCGGATACTCGTCACCGCCGAGGGCGATCGGGTAGGCGTTGACCAGGGTCAGCTCCGAGGCCTTGATCCCAGGGCGGTCGCTCCAGCCGCTGCCCGAGACGGGCACCAGCGGGGTCATGGCCGGCGAGGTGCCCGGGGTGCTCTCCCCGTTGGCGTCCAGCGGCTTGACCTCGATCCGATAGCTGCTGGGGTCCATGCTGACGTCGAAGCGGTAGGTGACCTTGAGCTCGCCCGCCGGGATCACGCCGTTGACCGGGGCGCCGACGTCGACCGTCGAGTCGAAGGGGACCGCGAAGATCGGGTTGGTCCAGCAGCGATAGGACTCGGAGCCGAGGTCCGCCTGGTCGGGGTCGCCGACCGTGTAGGCGCCCAGGGCGAAGGCCGTGTTCTTGGTGACCGGGCCCTCCTTGGCGGCGTCGAAGGCGTGCTCGTGCCAGGCGCCCGCGCCGCTCAGGGCGAGGTCGTTGACGCCCGTCGGCTGATCGTAGGAGCTGATCCCGGCGAAGCCGCTCACGCGCCGACGCGAGGGGTTGGGCGCGCCGGCCTCGGTTTTGTAGAGCTTGAGCGAGGCGATCGCGCCGTACTCCGCGTTGGTCTCGTAGCGGTAGCGGAAGAGCGGGGCGAGGCTGCCGCGCTCGACCAGGGCGGTGAAGCCGCCGTCCAGAGCGCCCTCGCCGCCGATCCGCCCGTCGCGGTCCTCGAAGGCCGCGCGCTGGTCGTGCCAGCGCAGGTTCGCGGCGTCGAAGCGCGGCTGGGCGTCGAGGTCGAAGGTCGTCAGCGGGCCGTCGGTCGTGACCGAGTTGCCGTCGCGGTAGGCCTCCAGCCAGCGGTCGCCCGAGGTCGGGCCCGCCTTGCCGTCGCCGAAGCAGTAGGTGCGGACCTTGTAGTAGGCCTCGTCGCCGACGTTGTAGGTCGCCTGAATGTTGAGCGGGGTCGCGGCGCGGCCGGTCGAGAAGTTGAAGTCGCCGTGCGCGTCCGAGCCGCCCGCCTGGTAGATCTTGCGAATGAAGCGGACCTCGGGGTCGCTCACGAAGCTGTACTCGAGCGTCTTGCTGAGCGCCTCGTGCCACAGGCCGAGGCCGTCCCACAGGCCCTTGTCCCAGTCGCTGGAGCCGGCCTGGAAGTCAGGGCTGGCCCAGGGGTTCAGGTCCTCGAAGTCGATCTGGGCGCTCGGCAGGCTGCGGGTGCCGCGGCCGTTGAACCACTCCAGGCCCTTGAGCACGAACTCGTTGGTGCCGTCGTGGACCTCGTCGCGGGTCCGGTTGGCGGGGTCGAGGCCGAAGCCGCGCGCGAAGTTGTTGTCGTTCCAGCCCTGCCCGCTGAAGGGGTGCGCCGCGTAGGCGAAGGCGTCGCTCTGGCGCGTCTGGTTGCGCTTGGCCACGTCGTAGAGGAGCGGGAAGAGGTCGACGTTGATGTTGGGGTTGCCCGGGCCCTTGAGCCAGCCGCCGCCGTGCCAGGGGCCCTCCACGTGGTCCGCGCCGTAGAGCAGCATGTGCGCGCCGAGCGGGATCCCGGGCAGCAGGTTGAGGATCTTGTTCAGGTAGGGGATCCGCGGCAGGGGCACGTCCTGCTTGAACGCGATCTCCTCGCCCGCGGTCCGGCCGAAGATGTTCCGGTAGGCCTCGAGCTGGGTCGTGCCCGGCTGCGCCGTGATCGACTGCGGCCCGAAGGGCGGGCGGTGATCCGGGCCGTCGGGGCTGGGGACGGTGCGGTTGTTGAAGCTGCTGTGGTCGGTCGTAATGATCCGCATCCGCGCGTCCTGCGCGGTCGGGCCGTTGATCAGGCCCATCACGTAGGCGCTCTCGAACACCATTTGCAGCGGGCCGCCGTAGGCCTTGCGCGGCGCGAAGATGTCCAGCGGCGAGCCGAAGTACCACTCGGCGATCGTGTGGTGGTGCACGTCGTGATAGTGGTTGTCGCCCGGCAGGCTGGGCAGGTCGTCGCTGGCGAAGTGCACCTTGCACACCGCGCGGTGACGGCCGTTGCGGGTGCGGCGGAACATCCACAGCACGACCCGCTCCTGCTCCCACTCGAGCGAGCTGGCGACGAACTTGTCGACGCCGGCCGCGGGGCTGGGCGAGACGCCGAGCGCGCTGCGCGGCAGGCGCAGGATCTCGTGCCGGCCGTTCATGTCGAGGTCCTGACCCGAGAACAGGTCGAGGGGCGCGGTGCGCGCGTTGCCGAGCTCGTCGACGACCTCGAGGCCGCTGGTCGCGGTCGCAGCGCCGGCGCGGGTGTCGTCGTAGACCACGGTGCCGGCGCCGGTCGGCGTGTCGCGGACCTCGACGGTCGTGCGCGCCACGGCGAGGCGGGTCGAGGTGGTCCGCCCGCCCTTGCTCGCCACGAACACCTGGACCGGCACGTAGGGCCGACCCGGCGCGATCCGGTAGGGCGCGTCGTGGATCACGTCCACGCCGTTGCTCTGCTGGTAGAGGCCGCGCAGGTTGGCGCTCGTCCCCAGCTGGAAGTCGAGGAAGGCGGTGTTGTCGGCCACCGCGGTCTCGCCCGTGAGGGGGAAGGCGTGCGCGCGCAGGCGCAGGATCCCCAGCGGCGGGACGTTGGGGATCGTCCAGGTGAACTGGACCGTGGCTCGCGCGCCGACCGCGAGGGTCGGGATCGTCTGGACGCCGAGGCCGCCGGCCGCGGTCGGGACGAGGGCCGCGGGGGCCGCCGCGCTCGCGCCGGCCGCCGAGACGTCGGCGTGGACGTTGACGTTGTTGGCGACCGCGGTGCCGCGGTTCTCGACCACGACCGTGGCGGTCACCGTGCCGGCGCTCGCGACGGGGTCGCTGATCCGGCGCGAGACGACGCGCACGTCGGCCACGGCGCCGGCGCCGACGGCCCGGGTGATCGAGCGCACGTTGTCGGCGGTCTCGGTCTCACCGGGCGCGGTGCTCAGCGTGGCGCGGATCTCGTAGTTGGCGGCCGGAGGCGCGCTGAAGGGGATCCGAATCTCGCGGCGCTCACCGGCGGCGAGGTCGAACACGCGGAAGCCGATCTCGATCCGGGCCGTGGTGCCGACCTCGATCCGCGCCACGCGCAGGATCCGCTGGGTCAGGGCGCCGGCGCCCTCGTTGCTCACCTCGACCACGGCCTCGGCGGGCTGGCCAGGGATCGGCTTGTCGGGGTAGACCTCGACGTGCGTCACGGCGTGGTCGACGTAGGTCGTCGAGGCGCGCAGCACGACCTGCTCGGGGTCGAGGTGGCCGAAGCGGTAGGTCGTGCCGGCCACGGCCAGCTCGGGGATCTCGCGCTGCGAGGTGCGCAGCAGGCGCGCGACCTGCTCACCGGTGAGCGTCGGAGTCCGCGAGCGAGCCAGGGCGGCCACGCCGGCCGTGTAAGCGCTCGCGGCGCTCGAGCCGGTCACGAAGCCATACACGCCGCCAGGCAGGGTGGTGATCACCTGCTCGCCGGGCGCGCCGACCTCGACGCCCTCGGCGAGGACCGCGTCGAAGCCGAGCTTGCCGTCCTGACCCAGGGCGGTGACCGAGATCACGCCGGGGTAGGCGGCGGGGAACACCTCGTGGTGGACGGGGTCGTTGCCGGCCGCGGCCACGACCACGATCCCGGCCTGGAGCGCGCGGTTGATCGCGTCCTCGAGCACCTGGCTGCCGACCGGGGCGCCGAGGGAGAGGTTGATCACGTCGGCCTGGTTCTGGATCGCGAAGTCGATCCCGGCCGCGACGTCGGCGACGGTCGCGTTGCCGTTCTGGTCGGCGACCTTGACGGGCATCACGCGCGCGTCGAAGGCCACGCCGACCACGCCCTCGTTGTTCTGCCCCTCGGCGGCCACGATCCCCGCCGTGGCGGTGCCGTGCCCGTTGTCGTCGCTGATCGTGGCGGTGTTGTTGACGAAGTCGAAGCCGGCCACGAGGCGGTTGGTCAGGTCAGGGTGCGCGGTGTCCGCGCCCGTGTCGAGCACGGCCACGATCACGTTCTGGCCGGTGCTGGTGTCCCAGGCCTGCTCCAGCGCGGCGCTCTGGTGCCCGCTGCGCGGATAGAAGGGGTCGTTGGGGGTCAGCGCGACCTTCGCGACCACGTTGGGCTCGACGTAGGTGACGCCCGGCGCGCCAGCGAGGCGCGCGCGCAGCTCGTCGAGGTCGCCGGCCACGAGCGCGTAGCCCGGGCCGCGGCGGAGCACCTCGATCGAGGGCTCGAGCGCCGCGTCCTCGGCCAGGCCGACCAGGGCCTGCCCCTTGGCGATCGTGACCCCGGCCCGCTCGACCACGGCGTGCGCCGCGCCCTTGCTGGCCTCGACCGCCTGGCGGAAGCGGCTGAGCATGGCCTTGGCGTCGAGCCCGCACGAGTGACCCAGCTGGCCGTGGGCCTCCTCCTCGTGTCCGCACTCGCCGTGCTCGTCCTCGTGGACGGCGGCCTGAGTGGACTCGCTGGGCTGAGCCTCGGGACGGGCGGCCTCGGGCAGGGCGGCCTCGGGCAGGGCGGGGGCTAGCAGCAGGTAGGCGCCAACGACTCCGAGGCCCAGGGCCAGGGCAAACCACTTGGACGTCTGCGCCGGCGCGCGGCGAGGGGTGAGCGACATAGATATCCCTCCGGGAACGAGCGGACCACTGCAAAGACGCGTCCAGATCGGACGCGAAATCCGCCAGCAGGCGTCGCCCGTGAAGGGACCATAAATAGTTTAATCCGAGTGCCTTGTAAAGCGATTTCCGTGACCCGTGCGGTGGGCGCTCACCTTACGGGCGACCATTTCCGGGAAATCCCTGCCCATCGCGCGTTTGCCGCGCTGCGGCATGCTCTTCGCGGGTGTCGGCGCTGCGACCGCGGAGCGTCCGGAGCTCAGCGCTGGATTCGACCTGGCTTGATCGGGGCGAAGCAGGCGTCTCCGACGTGCAGGTAGAAGATGAACCAGATCCCCAAGAAGACGTGCAGGAGGGTCGGCACAGCGATCGGAAGTTGATGCTCGACGAGGTTGAACTGCAGCGTCACCGCGGCGCCAAAGAGAGCGCAAGCGAACGCCTTCCAGCGCCAGGCCATCTCGGTGGCCAGCAGGAAATACAGGACTGCGGTCAGCGCGATAGCCATGGTCAACCTCCTCGCGGGGTCTTCCCTGCGAGCCGCTGACCGAGCGCGGGCGTCGAGAGGACTGGATTTAGAGCTGTGGGTCGTTTCGCGAGGGGGGCCGAGTGACAACCCGGTTTGCGTCGGGGCTGTCCACCTCCGTCTCGACGCGTTGCGGCTCGCCGC
>CALDQK010000558.1 GCA_937911525.1 uncultured bacterium | reverse complement strand
GCGGGAGGCGGGGCTCCTCGGTTCGGCGCAGCGCGCCGCCGGGGGCGAGGCTCTGGACGGCGTAAGCGCTGGCTCCGGGGACGGGCTCCCAGCGCAGCTCGCTCCCTTCGCCCCGTCGGACCCAGCTCAGCTGAGTCGGCGCCGGCAACGCGCGAGCCGAGACCCGGTAGCGAGCCGCGGCGAGGCACTCCGCGCCTTGCCCCCAGGGGTCGCTCGCCAGGGCGCGCACGCCTCCCTCCCAGGCCTCGCCGAGAGTGATCACGTGTTCGCCCCGGTAGACCCCGGGGCTCGACTCCTCGAGGGTCAGGAAGCCGTAGCTCTGGCCGAAGCGGACCCGGACGAAGAGCCCCGGGTCCCCCTTGGCCAGGAGCACGAGGCGGTCCCCCGGCCGGAGCCGCTCCCCCGCGCGGCTCGCCTCGACTTGGAAGTCGCTCAGCGCGGGCTCCGCCGGTCGCACGAGCTCGGGCGGCTGAGGCAGCTTGCTCACGATCTCTTCGCTGAAGCGCGCGCTGAGGTGGTGAAACCCGTGCTCGCTGTTGTTGATCAGCGTCTTGTCGATCGTCTCCAGCAGCTGCGAGTGGCCGAGCAGGAGCAGACCGCCGGTGTCGCTCTCTCGCGCGACCAGGGTGGCCAGGACCCGCCCGTCCCGGCGAACGAGCCGCAGCCGGGCCTGGATCGTGCGCCGATAGATCACCCCGCCCTGCAGGTTGTCGACCGCCTCCAGGCGGCCGCGCAAGACCGCGTCGACGCCGAGCGCGTCGCTCACGCGCCGCGAGGTCGCGGCGCGCAGGGCGGCGGGGTCGTCCCAGCCGCGAGCGCGCAGGACCCGCCGCAGCGCGGCCGTCGAGAGCTGCAGGTAGGTGCTCTCCTCGAGGGACGCCCGCAGCTGCTCGGTCACGATCGTGGCCTCGTGGGCGGCGCCTGGGTCCTCGGCCGCCAGCTCGGAGGACACCTCGAGGGGCAAGACCGCGATCCGCTGGGGCGGCTGGTGCTCGAAGGCCGCCTCGTCGACCTCGACGCTGCTACAGCCAGCCAGGGTCGCCAGCGAGAGCGCGACCGCCACCAGCCCGCGCACTAGAGGGCCTCCTGCGGCTCGACCTGGAGCGTCAAGGCGCGACCCGAGCCGTCGCGCAGCACCACCACGAGCGGGCCGGAGGGCTGCTTGGGGATCAGGCTCAGGGTCGCGCCGGGCGCGACGGGGAGCTGCGAGCGGAGGCTCCCGCCGCCGTCCGGGCGCAGCGCTCGGCCGCCTGCGCGGGCCCGCAGATCGGGGCCAGCGCCCCGGACCTCGACGGACCACAGGCCGCGCTCGCTCGCGTTGAGCACGCTCAGGGCCTGGCCCCGGGGGAGGCTGAGTGAGCGCGTGCCCGCGAGGTCCGCCTCGCTCAGCCGGAGCAGGCGCGCGCGCCGGGTCGAGACCACGACCTCGGGCGGAGGGGGGCTCCAGTCGGGGGGGTCGACGCAGCCCAAGAGGGCGAAGGCGCAGGTCGCGGAGGCGAGCGAACGAAGCATGAGCGGCTCCTGAGTGGCTAGGCGGCTCGTCGGGCCGCGTGGGAGGAGCCATTCGCAATCGAGGCGCCAATCACGCTTCGTTGCGAGCGCGCGAGTTAGCGCAGGGCGAGCGCCCGCCCCTGCGAAGACTCGTGGTTGGGCCACGAGGACGCGTGGGCGGTGAGGGGGGCGCCCGCCCTAATCGGTCCTATGATCCGCAGCCTCCCCCCGCGGAACGGAGCCCTCGTGCGTCTGGTCTTCTTCGGCAGCGACCCCTTCGCCCTCCCCACCCTGCGCGCCCTGCACGCCGCGGGGCACGAGCTGGTGTTGGTGGTCACCAACCCCGACCGGCGCCGCGGGCGGAGCAAGAAGCTCGTGCCCAACGAGATCAAGCAAGCCGCCGAGGAGCTGGGCGCGCCGGTCGTGACCCCCGAGGGGCGCCCCGGCAAGGAGCTGGCCGAGCAGATCCGAGCCAGCGGCGCCGAGCTCGGGGTCGTCGTGGCCTACGGCCAGTTCCTGACCAAGTCGGTCCGCGGCGCGCCCTCGCTCGGCTACTCGATCAACCTCCACGGCTCGCTCCTGCCGCGCTGGCGCGGGGCGGCCCCGGTGGCCTACGCCCTGCGCGCCGGCGACGAGGTGACCGGCGTCAGCGTGCAGAAGGTCGCCCGCCGCATGGACGCCGGCGACGTGCTCGGCGCGCGCGAGGTCCCGGTCCAGCCCGACGACACGCGCGGGAGCCTGCGCGAGCGCCTGGCCGAGCTGGGCGGCCCGCTGGTGGTCGAGGTCGTGGCCGCGATCGCCGCCGGGAGCGCGACCTTCACGCCCCAGGACGAGCAGGCCGTGACCCACGCCAGCCTGCTCAGCAAGGAAGACGGGCGGCTCGACCCGGCCGGCGCGGCGGTCGAGCTCGAGCGCCAGGTGCGCGCCTTCCAGCCCTGGCCGGGCGCCTACTTCGAGCTCGAGGAGGGTCGCCTGGCCGTCGTGCGCGCCGCCCTCGCCGAGGGCAGCGGCCAGGCGGGAGAGGTCCTGGCGGTCGACAAGGAGCGCGAGGCCCTGCGGCTGGCCGTGGGCGAGGGGGCCCTCGACCTGCTCGAGGTCAAGCCCGTGGGCAAGCGCGCCATGACCGGCATGGCCTTCGCCAACGGGCGCAGGCTCAAGCCGGGGGCCAACCTCCTCTCATGAGCGAGGGCGAGGCGGCGGGCGGCGGACCCGGCAAGCGCGGCGGCGGTCGACGCGGGAAGGGCGGCGCTCGGCGCGGCCAGGGCGGCAAGGGCGGCGGTCCGCGCGGCGCTCGA
>CALDQK010000557.1 GCA_937911525.1 uncultured bacterium | reverse complement strand
GGCGCAGGGCGAGGTCGTAGCCCCAGCGAGCCGGCGTCAACCGGCCGAGCTGCTGCGAGAGCTCGCTCGGGGTCGTGAGCGCGCCGGCCAGGAGCACCTGCGGAATCAGGGCCAGCGGGACCAGCGCGTTGGCCTGGTCGGGGGTGCGCGCGACCGAGGAGATCGCGAGGCCGAGGCCGCTGGCCGTTAGCGCGCTCGCCATCAGGGCCCCGTAGAGCGCGATCAGGTCGCCCGGCAGCGGCCGGAGCGCGGCGACGACCCCGAGGAGCAGCGCGACCTGGAGCGCGGCGACCCCGGCCAGGAGCGCGCTCTTCGCGGCGAGGTAGCTCAGGAGCGAGAGGCCGGCCCGCTGCTCGCGCCGGAACACGGGGCGCTCCTTGACCAGCTCGCGCGCGGCGGTGCTGGTCCCGCACCAGATCGCGGTCAGCACCAGCAAGAAGAGCAGGAGCGCCGGCCCCTCGAGGGCCGCGGCCACGACCAGACCCAGGAGCGGAGCCTGGGCGAGCAGGATCGCGCTGCGGCGGCGATCGCGCAGCAAGAGGGTCAGCGCCCGCCGGAGCACCGTCCAGGTCTGCTGCAGGCGCCGCGGGCTCTTCCGCGGGCGGCGCACCCGGCGTCCGCGCGGGGCCGGGGCTTCGCTCGGCGCCGACTCCGCGTCGCGCGGGCTCCGGGGAAGGCGGTCGTAGAGCTGTGTCAGGTCCTCGATCCCGAAGCGCTCGCGGGCCAGCGCGGGGGCGCCGCTGAACACCAGGCGCCCGGCGTCGAGGACCACCAGCCGGTCGCAGCGGTCGAGGTCTTCGAGGCGGTGGGTGCTGAGGACCACGGTGCGCCCTTCGTCGGCGAGCTGGCGGAAGAGCCCCAGCAGCCGACGGTGAAGCGAGGGGTCGAGCCCCGCGGTCGGCTCGTCGAGCAGGAGCACGCCCGGGTCGTCGAGGAGCTCGAGCCCCAGCGAGACCCGCTTGCGCTGCCCCCCCGAGAGCCGCCGCACGGGGCGGTCGCTGACGACCTGTAGCCCGAGCTGCGCGAGCAGGGCCCACACCCGCTCGTCGCGCTCGGCGGCGGGGAAGCAGGCGCGCCGCCGCAGCTGGGAGGCGTAGCGGAGGGACTCGTAGGGGGTCAGCGCGAGGTGGAGCACGTCGTCCTGGGGGACGAAGCCGACCGCGCCGGCGAGCTCGTCGACCCCCGCCGGCAGCCCGCCCAGGAGCACCCCGCCCTCGCGGGCTTCCCGCAGCCCCGCGAGCACGCTCAGGAGCGTGCTCTTGCCCGAGCCGCTCGCGCCGAGCACGGCGACCAGCTCCCCAGGCTTGGCCACGAAGCTCACCTCGGAGAGCAGCCGCTGCGCGCCGTGACGCAGGGTCAGCGCGCGGGTCTCGATCGCCACGCCGCGCCGCAGCGAGCTCTCGGCGCTGACGTGGACTTGGGTCTGTTCTGGGGTCTGCTGGATCGTGGCTTCGGTCAACGCACCTCCTTGCACCGGCGTGGCAGAAGGTAGGGCCAACCCGCGTTACACGACAACGCTTCCGATTGGAGGCGGGTACACGGAACGAGGGAGCGCCCTGGGGCGCTCCCTCGTGCAGAGACGTGTGAGTCGAAGACCTAGTTGGTGAAGGACAGCTCGTCGATCGCCATGTCGCTGGTGTAGCTGGTTCCCGTCTCGCCGCGGAAGCGGATCTTGACGTTCTGGCCGGCGTAGGACGACATGTCGACCACGGCCTCGAGCCAGCTGCTGCCCTGGTCGCCGCTCATGCTCCAGGCGCTGGTCCAGGTCTGGCCGGCGTCGGTGCTGACCTCGAGGTCGAGCTGACCCATGGTCGCGCCCTCCATGTGGTACCAGAAGCGGAGCTCGGCGTTGGCGCCGAAGCCGCCGAAGGTCGGGCCCTCGAGGATCGCGACCTTGTTGGGGCTGTTGGGGCTGCTCGACTCGGTGTAGAGGTAGCCGCCGCTGCCGCCGCGGCCCGCGGTGGGGCCGGTGCCGGTCGAGGTGGTCGAGCCGGTGTTGGGGCTCCAGTCGAAGTCGTCCGCCACGCTGTCGAGCCAGGGGCCGGTCGCGCCGGCGTCGAAGCTCTCGGTGTAGGGGAAGGTCGTGATCGGGGTCGAGCCGGGGGCGGGCGCGGGGCCGCGCACGGTGGTGTCGACCGTGATGTCGTCGATCGCGAAGTCGCTGGTGAAGCTGGTGCCGGTCACGGCGCGGAAGCGGATCATGACGGGGTTGGGCGCGTACTGGCTCAGGTCGGCCGTGGCCTCGGTCCAGCGGTTGCCCTGGTTGCCCGACATGTTCCAGACGCCCTGGTCCCAGGTCTGACCGTTGTCGGTCGAGACGTCGAGGAAGAGGTCACCCATGGTGGCGCCATACATGTGGAACCAGAAGCGGACCTCGAGGCTGTTGAAGCCGGCGAAGGTCGGACCCTCGAGGATCGCCACCTTGCTGGGGCTGTTGGGGCTGCTCGACTCGGTGAACAGGTAGGTCCCGCCGCCGGTGTGGTCGCCGTTGGGGCCGGTGTCCAGCGAAGAGGTCGAGCCGGTCTCGGTGCTCCAGTCGAAGTCGTCGGTCGTGACGTCCTTCCAGCCGCCCATGCCCGCGTCGAAGTCCTCGCTGTAGGGGAAGGTCGAGATCGCGCCGGGGGGGATCACCGGGCCGGGGGCGGGGATCGGGTTGGGGATCGGCTTGGGGTTGGGAGCGCGGCTGGGGGGCGTCGTGCTCACGGGCGGGGTGATCCGCACCTGCTCGATCGTGGCCAGGGCGTTGCCGGGGCTGGCCCAGCCGCCGATCACGACCAGGGTCTCGGTGCCGCGCACCGAGACGCTGTGGCCGAAGCGGGCCTCGCTCAGGGCGGGACCGGCGGTCAGCGAGCCGGTGCCGAGGGGCGCGATCCCGACCTCGATCGCGTCGCTGGCGACGTTGCCGTCCCAGCCGCCGACGAAGGCGAACACGTTGCCGGGCAGGACCGCGGCCTCGAGGTCGCGGCGCGCGGCGAGCAGGCCGGGGCCGGCCACGGCCGCGCCGTTGTGCCAGGTGACCTCGCTGCCGAGCTGGATCCCGGTGGCGGTCTCGCCGCCCGCGATCAGGGCGGTGCCGCTGCCGACGGCGGCCACGGCCGCGCCAGCGCGACCCTGGGCGGTGAGGGGCGTGAAGACCGAGTTGATCGGGTCGAAGAGCTCGACCGCGCCGGGGGCGCCGGTCGCGTCGATCCCGCCGCCGACGACGACCTCGCCGCTGCTGAGGAGGGCGCCGTGGAGGCCGGTCTGAGCCACGCTCAGGCTGCCCTTGACGGCGCGGGTGTTGCCGCCGGCCGGGTCGTTCCACTCAGCGCTGTCGAGGGGGGCGCCGCTGGCGCCGGTCCCGCCGACCAGCAGGACCTCGCTGCCGACGAGCACGGCGGCGTGGCCGCTGCGCGCCTCGTTCAGCGCGGGGCCCGCGTTGAAGGCGCTGGCGAGGGGGTCGAACACCTCGCTCGTGCCGAGCACGGTCGCGCCCGAGGCGTCGCTGTGGCCGCCGGCGACCAGCACCTGGCCCGAGGGCAGGAGCGTCGCGCTGTGGCCGGCGCGGGCCTCGCTCAGGTCGGGGCCGGGGACGACGTCGTTCTGACGCACGAGGAGCGTCGTGTTGAGCGGGTTACCCAGCGCGTCGACGCCGCCGATCACGAGGATCTCGCCGCTCTTGAGCACCACGGCCTGGTGCTCGGCGCGAGCCTCGGGCAGCGCGAAGCCGCTGGTCACGGGCGCGTTGCTGTTGGATTGGACGGGCGCGGCGGTGGATCCCGCGGCGGTCGAGGCGTTCGACTTGGCCTTGTGGCCGCCGCAGCCCGTGAGCGCGGCGAGGGCCGCGGCGAGCGCGAGCGAGGTGAAGCGGTTCATGAGTCCCCAACTGACGTGTGCAGTGCTGTGTCTAGTGCTGCCCCATGAAGAGACGAATCGCCGGGTGTGCTCGTCCGGCGACTCCCGCGCTGAGGGCGCAGAGCACGCGGAGAGAAATGCAACCTCTGCGCCGTCCCAAACCTTTATGAAAGCGGCAGAAAGACGGCCGGAGACGACCGTTTCCGGTTCCTGGGAAAGGGGTGTCGCGAGTTGGCTACGGAGGGTCGTCCAGGGGGGACGATTGGCCTAGCGCGCGATCCGTCCGCGGCGGCGCAGCGCCTCAACGTAGGTTGCGAGGAGCGTTTCACCCGCCGCGGGGCAACGGAGCCCCCGCTCGGCCAGGAGGGCCTGGCTGTGGGCCCGCGGCCAAGGCCCCATGTGGAGCCCGAAGCCCTGGGCCGGGAAGAAGGCCCGCAGGGGCGTCAGCGCGCACTCGGGCCGATCCAGGAGGGCCGCACGGAACTCGGCGTAGGGCACGGGCTCGAGCTCGACCCCCGCCGCCGCGAGGTGGCCCGCCAGCTCGCGCCAGGTCGGCGAGGCCTCGAGGTTGGCCAGGTGCAGCGGCCGCTCGGGCAGCTCGCCCGCGGCGAGCAGGCTCACGATCGCGCCGGCCACGAAGTCGACCGGGGTGAAGTCGCAGCGGGCCTCCGCGAGGTCGAGGGCCCGGCCGAGCTGGGCCACGCCGACCAGGTAGCGGTTGAGGAAGTCCTCTTCGTTGCCCAGCCCGCGCTGGCTGTGGCCCGCGATCATGGCCGGGCGGTGGATCGCCGCCGGCAAGCCGTGCCGCTGAGCCGCGCGGACGTGCTCCTCCGCGATCCACTTGCTCAGGGCGTAGGGCGAGGAGGCCAAGGCTTGGCCCTCGCTGAGGGCGCTCTCCTCGTCGCCGCCCGGCGGCGCGGTGCTGATCGTCGAGACGTGGTGGAAGGCGCTCGGACGCCCGCTGGCGGCCAGGCGGAGCAGCTCGACGGTCCCGCCCACGTTGGCCGCGCGCATGGCGCCGTAGAGCCGGACCCAGTTGACCACCGCGCCCGCGTGCAGGATCGCGTCGCACTCGCCGGCCAGCCGCTCCCAGAGCGCGTCCTCCAGCCCGAGCCGCGGCTGGGCCAGGTCGCCCGGGATCGCCTCGACCCGCTCGTCCCAGGCCAACTCCTCGGCCAGCTCCCAGCGCGCGCGCGTCTCGCGCAGGCGCGCGGCGGGGTCCTCGCCGCGGATCAGGCAGAGCACACGCGCCTCGCTCTGGCCGAGCAGCGCCTCCAGCAGGTGGGCGCCGAGGAAGCCCGTGGCCCCGGTCAGGAGCACGGTCCCCGGCGGGCCCTGGCGCGGCTCGCCCAGCTCGCCCAGCCCGAGGTCCAGCGCCAGGTCCTCGCGCGCCATGGCGGCCAGGCTGTCTCCCACCGACCCCGCGCTGCCGACCCCCGCGTCGAGCTGGATCCGGCGCGCCAGCTCGTCCAGGGTCGCCGAGCCATACCAGGCGTCGAGGGGCACCTCGCGCTGGAGGCGCTCCTGGACCCGCGCCACGAGCTCCACGCCCGCGAGCGAGTCGACGCCCAGCTCGCCGAGGAGGTCCGCGTCCTCGGCGACCTCGCGCCCGAGGACCTCGCTCGCCGCGCGGCGCACGGCCTCCAGGACCGACTCGGGCACGTCGGCCTGGGGCGCGGCGTAGAGGGCGCGGAACACGTCCGCGTAGCGCGCCTCGACCGCGCCGCGGTCGATCTTGTTGCTCGAGGTCGCCAGCCCGCGCTCGACGCTCAGGGGCTCGAGCTCGACGTGGATCGCCGAAGGCAGCTCGAAGGGCAGGAGGCTCGCCGCGCGGCCGGCCGCGCGCAGGCCCTCGTGCAGGAGCGCGCGCGCCTCGGGGCCGTCGAGCGCGGCGCCCTCCGGCAGCGCCGCGGCGAGGGTCCCCTCGTTGGGGACCACCAGGGCCACCACGCTGGCCTGGAGCGAGTCGGCGTGCACCACGAGCTGCTCGACCAGGGGGCACTGCATCAGCGCGCCCTCGATCCGCTCGGGGGCCACGAACTCGCCCTGGGCCAGCTTGACCACGTTCTTGCGCCGCCCGATCACGCGCACCCGCCCGTCGGGCAGGCGCTCGCCCAGGTCGCCGGTGCGGAAGTAGCCCTCCTCGTCGAAGTTGCGCTGCGTCGTCTCCTCGTCGCCGAGGTAGCCCGAGATCATGTGCCGGGTCTTGACCAGGATCTCGCCGCGCGGGGGCCGGTCTTCGGCGTAGTAGCCCAGCTCGGGCACGTCGATCAGCTTGACGTCGACCTGGGGCTGGACCACGTCGTCGACGGTGATCGTGCCGCACTCGGTGCTCCCGTAGCCCTCGGTCACGCGCTGGGCGCGGAAGCAGCGGAACAAGAAGCGCATCAGCGCACGGCTGGGCGGCGCGCTGCCGACGGACACGCTCTGGAGCCGGTCGCCGAACACGCCGCGCAGGGAGGCCAGGACCTCCTCCTCGAGCTCTTCGGCGTCCCGCTCGGGCTGGGCGGCGCGGGCCGCGGCCAGGTCCTCTTCGTAGCGGGCCATGAGCACGTTGAACACGCGCGGCACGCCCGAGACGGCGCTGGGGCGCAGCAGGGCCAGGTCCTCGAACAGGCGCTCGCCGCCGCTGCCGAAGCCGATCTGGCCGCCGTGGGCGATCATCGTGGGCAGGTAGGCCCGCTCGCTGAAGTGGCTCAGCGGCTTGAAGCAGAGGTGGACCGCCGGCTGGCACACGCCGAAGGCCGGCAGGAGCGCGTTGACCGCCTGGTAGCTGCGCTTGGCGCCCTTGGGCGTGCCGGTGCTGCCCGAGGTGAAGAGCACCGTGTAGAGCTCGTCCGGCTCGCGGTCGACCAGCGCGGGCTCGGCGTCGGCGCCGCGCGCCAGCAGCTCCGCGTAGGGAAGCGCCGCCTCGTCGTCGGGGGCCGGCGTGCCGTCCAGGTGCGGCAGGAGCACGAGCCGCTCGACGCCGACCTGGGCCGCGACCTCCTTGGCGCGCGCGAGCTGCTCGGGGCCCACGATCAGGCAGGCGATCCCGGCTCGCTCCACGATCCCGGCCAGGCGCTCGACCCCGTCGGTGGGCGCGAGGGGCGCCACGGCCCAGCCGCCGAGCACGCAGGCCAGGTCGCAGATCACCCACTCGGGCTGGTTGGGCGCGAAGAGGCCCACGAACACGCGCCCCTCGGCGCCCTGGGGCGCGTCGGCCAGCAGCTCGTCCAGGCCCGCCTTCACGGCCAGCGCGGCGTCCCATACCTCGCGGTAGCTCTGCCACTCGTCGAAGCCCGAGAGCTCGCCCGAGGCGAGCCGGCGGCGGCGCGCGAAGAGCGGCCGCTCGGCGAAGAGCGTGAAGGCGCGCTGGTAGCTCGCGAGCAGCCGCTCCTGGGTCAGCGGCGCGGCCGCCGCGCGCACGCCCTGGAGGTGCAGCGCCTGAGGTTGGGGTCCACGCAGGCGCACGCGCAGGAAGCGCCCCACCGCGCCGACGGGCAGGCGCAGGACGGGCTGGCCCTCGAGGGGCAGGAGCGCGTTCCAGGCCAGGTCGGCGAAGAAGGGCTCGCTGGTGTCGGGGTCGAGGTAGGGGTAGCAGCAGAGCTCGAGCTGGCCGCGGGGCAGGTCCTCGGGGTCGAAGTGGAGCTCGACCGAGTCCAGGAAGAGCTGCTGGGCGAAGTCGATCTCCCACCAGGGGGCCTCTTCCTCGCTCGTGGGGGCCATCCACAGGTGCAGCGCCGCCTGGCCGGCCGCGCTCGACTGGCGGGTCACCCGCCCGAAGCCCGCGTCGGCGAGGGTCACCGACGGGCAGCCCCGCGGCGGCTCGCCGGGGAGGACGGCCGGGGCCTGGAAGGCGGGCTGCACGATCAGCCGCGCCGGGGGCTTGGCGGCGAGCTCGACGCTGGGCGCGCTGGCGGCGAGGAAGCCCAGGCTCCGCTCGCCGGACTCGCTCAGCACGCTGAGGTGGATCCCCCAGCGCTCGCGCCAACCCGGCGGGGGCGCGAAGCTGGCCCGGACGGTGTCGCCGGTGACCCCGGCCACGAGGTGCGGCAAGGAGTCGTCGACCACGAGGGCGTCGATCCCCTCGATCGAGAGCCCCGCCTTGGCGAGGCGCCAGAAGGCCTGCTGGAGGGTCGGGGTGCGTCCGAGGACGTAGTCGGCCGTGCTCACCTGGCAAGCCTTCGGGGGAGCGCCCCCCTTGTCAAGCCGCTGCGACACACCCTTCCCAATCCCTGAGGGATGGTCCGCAACTGGTCCCCACCGCCCATAAGTCCTTGCCCCGCCGAGAGGCACGCGATCTGCAACGGGCTGGCTATGCACATTCTGATCGGAGCCCTGGCGGGCGGCACCTTCGCCGCTCTGGCGGTCGTGGCCATGGCCGTGGTCACCCGCAAGCCGGTCAAGATGGAGCACGTGCTCCTGGCTGCCCTCGGCGGAGCGGTGGCGGGCGCGGTGACCACGGCGACCCTCGGCGCGAGCACGGTCGCCGGGGCGACCCTGGCCCGGCAGGCCGGCGCCTTCGCCCTCGGCGGGGCCGCGGGCGGCGGGGTCGAGCAGGCCGCCGACAACGTCATGAACGAGCGCCCGCTCCACGAAGGCGTGGTCACCTCGACCGCGGTCGGCGCGGGGGTCGGCCTGGTCTCGCTCGGCGGCGGCAAGGCCTTCGAGTCGGTGGGCAAGCGGGTGCTCCCGAGCGTGTTCGCGGCAGGCGCCCCCAAGACGGCGGTCGGCGAGTTCATTGGCTCCGCCCGACCGAGCACGGGCAGCGGCTTGATCCGCAGCGGCGTGATCCGCAGCACCCTGATCGGCGCCTCGGCCGGTCGAGCCCCCGGCACGGGCGCCGGCGTGCGGCGCGCCCTCGAGGGCGAGCAGCCCCCCGTCGAGGTCGACGAAGACGCCGAGGTCGCGCGCGAGCGCGCCGAGCTCGAGCCCGCCGCCCCCCGCGGGCCACCCCGCCGCGGCGCCCTGCAGGCGCTGGGCGCTCTGGGGCAGTAGGCAACTGGGGCGAGCCCATGCAGGTTCCCGCATACCTGCACCTGCGTCCGGCAGAGCTGCCCGCCGCTCGTGTTCCCCCTGCCTGGCAGGCTCTGCTCGAGTGCGGATCGAATGCAGGTCTCGAACTGGTGCGTCAGCTCCAGATCCGTGCCCCGCATCCGCTCGCGAGCCGCTTGGAGCACTCCGAGCTAGGCCTTTTCGAGGGACCGCTCGGGCTTCGGCTCCTCGTTCAGCCAGCTCGCGGAGATCTCCTCATGTTCGAGCCCCCTGCGGGGTGCCCAGCAGGCCTGGCGGTTGAGTTCTCTCCTCGTGTCGTGAGCCTCGTAGAGACGCTTGGCCTGCTCGGAACGCCGAGCGGAGCCAGCTGGCTGGATTTATCTAGCAGTGACCAACTACGCTGCGACCTCGCCGAGGAGGACGAGGCCCTCGCGAGCTTCACGCCTTTCTACGACTTCGGCGGAGAGCTGGACGGTTGGCTCGGCCACGATTGGGACGCTGTCTACACGTACGACCATGAGACAGCCGCTCTGACACTCGCCACGACTGGGGGGCTCGACTCGTGGCTAGCCGAGCGATTGGACCCCTACCTGGATTGAGGGCCTCGGCCTCTAGACGTTGAACAGGAAGTGGACGATGTCCCCGTCCTGCATCACGTAGGTCTTGCCCTCGGAGCGCAGCTTGCCGGCGGCCTTGATCGCGGCCTCGGTCTTGTGCTCCTCGAGGTCGGCCAGGGTGTAGACCTGCGCGCGGATGAACCCGCGCTCGAAGTCGTCGTGGATCACGGCCGCTGCCTTGGGGGCCGTGTCGCCCGCGCGGATCGTCCAGGCGCGGATCTCCTTGGGGCCGGCGGTGAAGTAGGAGCGCAGGCCGAGCAGCTTGTAGCAGCCGCGGGTCAGCGAGTTGAGGGCCGGCTCCTCCAGCCCGTAGGCCTCGAGCAGCTCGTCCTGGTCCTCGCCCTCGACGTTGCTCAGCTCCTCCTCGATCGCGCCGCACACGATCACGGTCTCGCTCCCGACGCCGGCGGCGTACTCGGCGACCTTGGCCGAGAGCTCGTTCCCGTCGGGGATATCGCCCTCGCCCACGTTGCAGCAGTAGAGGACGGGCTTGTCGGTCAGGAGGAAGAAGTCCTTGGCGAGGGCCTTCTCCTCGTCGCTCAGCTCGAGGGTCCGGACCGGGTTGCCCTCGTTGAGGTGGGGAATGATCTTCTCGGCGACGGCGAGCTTGGCCTTGCCGCCGTCCCGGTTGCCGCGCGCGTTGCTCTCGAGCCGCTTGAGCCGCTTCTCCATGGCCGCGACGTCGGCCAGGATCAGCTCGAGCTCGATCGTCTCGATATCGCGCAGCGGATCGACCGAGCCGTCGACGTGGATCACGTCGTCGTTCACGAAGCAGCGCACGACCATCAGGATCGCGTCGGTCTCGCGAATGTTGGCCAGGAACTTGTTCCCCAGGCCCTCGCCCTTGGACGCGCCCCGGACCAGGCCCGCGATATCGACGATATCGACGGTGGCCTTGATGATCTTCTGGCTCTCGATGAACCCGCGGATCGTCTCGAGCCGCGGGTCGGGGACCGGCACCACGCCCACGTTCGGATCGACCGTGCAGAAGGGGTAGTTGGCGCTCTGGGCGCCTGCCTTGGTGAGGGCGTTGAAGATGGTGGACTTGCCGACGTTGGGCAGCCCGACGATTCCGACGCTGACGGCCATGGAATCCCCACGCGTGGAGGTCTGAAACGAGCCGCGAAGGGTATATCCCAATCGAGTCGCGGACCAGCGTCGGTAGCGCTTCCCTGTTGCCTTTCGCCCGCTAGTGGCGCACACCAGTCGCAAGCCTGCCTACTGGTCCGAACGCCTGAGCGACGATCCCGACCCCGGGTCTGCTGGATAGGATCCGCCGCAAGAGGGCCACGCTCGCGACCCTCTCTGGGGAGGATTCGTGACTCATTCGCTTCGCCTGCTCTTGCTTGGACTCGCGGTCTCGGCGCTGCTCGGCTGCCAGGGTGGCGCCGCGAGCGCACCGCAGCCCGAGTTGGGTCCCGGCGAGTCGCGCCAGATTCGCCACCTGGCGCTGCGGCTCAGCCCGGGCCAGGACCTGACCCAGGAGCTCCGGCGCGCGGTCGACGAGCACGGCCTGAGCGCGGCCGGGGTCGTGACCTGCGTGGGCAGCCTGACCGACGTCACGATCCGCTACGCCAACCGCGAGGAGGCGACCAAGCTCCAGGGCCACTTCGAGATCGTGTCGCTGGTCGGGACCCTCGAGCCCGGCGGCGGGCACCTGCACATTTCGGTCTCCGACGGGGAGGGCAAGACCCTCAGCGGGCACCTGCTCGAGGGCTCCGCGGTCTACACCACGGCCGAGATCGTGCTCGTGGCGCTCGACGACCTCCGCTTCACGCGCAAGCCGGACCCGGTCACGACCTACGACGAGCTGAGCGTCGAGCGGCGCTAGCGCGACGAGTTCAGCGGGTCCGGGCGCGGCGCTCGAGCTCGCCGCGGGCGCCGGCGCGCACGTCCTCGTCCTCGTGGGTCTCGGCCAGGTCGCGCAGCTCGTCCTCGTCGAGGCGGAACCACTCGCGCTCGGCGAAGAGGCGCAGGACCCCCGTAACGGGAAAAGCGATCGTGTCGAACACGAAGCTGAAGGGCAGGTCGAGGGCCGAGAGGACCTTGAACAGGATCGTCGGATCGTGGAGCAGGAAGTCGGCGTCGGTGCGGACGCCGCTGTAGATCAGGTCCGTGCGCGGGTGATAGGCCTTGGCCTTGGGCACCTGTCCCGCGCCCCAGGACAGGAAGGTGCCGCAGCCGCTCGCGGCTTGGGCCAGCACCCACGCCAGGACCAGGACCGCGACCCGGCCGCTCGTGTTCGCCCACCTGCTCGACATCGGCGACCTCTCGACTCGCGACGCACCCGCCGCGCGCCGGAGGATAGCCGCGCCTGCGCGGCGCGCTCGCTCCAGCGCTAGGTAGTCCTCTGGTCGCTCCGAGCAGGGGAGGCGCCGAAGCGCTAGCTTCCTGCGTGGGGGCGACCCCGGGAGGACCCATGACTTTCGTGCGCTGGTTCGAAGAGACCGACCGTTCGGACGTGGAGGAGGTGGGCGGCAAGAACTCCTCCCTCGGGGAGCTGGTCCAGAAGCTGAGCGGACTCGGCGTGCAGGTCCCGCCGGGCTTCTCGGTCACGGCCAGCGCCTATCGGCGCTTCATTGAGGCCAACGAGCTGCGGGAGCCGATCCGCGCGGCGCTGGCGGGGCTGGACCTCGAGGACGTGGGGGGCCTCGCTGAGCGGGGCGCAAAGGTCCGCCGCCTGATGCTCGCCGGCGAGATCCCCGCCGAGGTCGAGCAGGCCGTGCGGGCGGCCTACCGCGAGCTCTGCCAGCGAGCCGGCGAGGAGACGCTCCCGGTGGCGGTGCGCTCTTCGGCCACCGCCGAGGACCTGGCCAATGCCAGCTTCGCGGGCCAGCAGGAGTCCTACCTGCACGTGCGCGGCGAGGAGGAGCTCATGTCCCGCCTGCTCCGCTGCTACGCCAGCCTGTTCACGGACCGCGCGATCAGCTACCGGGAGAAGCGCGGCTTCGATCACCTGGCGGTGGCCCTCTCGGCCGGCGTCCAGCAAATGGTCCGCGCCGACCAGGCCAGCTCGGGGGTGATCTTCACCCTCGATCCCGAGAGCGGCTTTCGCGACGTGGTCTACCTGACCTCGGCCTGGGGCCTGGGCGAGAACGTGGTCCAGGGGCGCGTCGGGCCGGACGCCTTCTACGTGCACAAGCCGACCCTGCGCGAGGGCTTCGCCTCGCTGGTCGGCAAGCAGCTCGGGGCCAAGGAGCTGCGCATGGCCTACGACTTCGAGCGCGGCGTGGTCGAGAACCTCCCCACCTCGCCCAAGGAGCGGGCGAGCTTCTCGATCTCCGACGAAGAGGTGCTCCAGCTCGCTCGCTGGGCCTGCCTGATCGAGGAGCACTGGTCGCAGGGCGGGGAGCCGACCGCCATGGATATCGAGTGGGCCAAGGACGGGCCGAGCGGGAAGCTCTTCGTGGTCCAGGCTCGCCCCGAGACGGTCCACTCGCAGCGGCGGGGGCCCCTGGTGCGGATCTACCACCTCAGGGAGAAGGGCCAGGTCCTCGCCGAGGGGCTCGCGGTCGGCCAGGCGATCGCGGCCGGGCCGGCGCGGGTGATCGACGACCCGAGCCACATGCGGGCCTTCCAGGAGGGCGAGGTGCTCGTGACCGAGATCACCGACCCCGACTGGGAGCCGCTGCTCAAGAGGGCCGCGGCGGTCGTGACCGAGCGGGGCGGGCGGACCTCGCACGCGGCGATCGTGGCGCGCGAGATGGGGATCCCGGCCGTGGTGGGCGTGCCCAACGCCTGCCGGCTGCTGCGCTCGGGGACGCCGATCACGGTGTCCTGCGCCGAGGGCGAGACGGGTCGGATCTACCAGGGCGAGCTGGCCCACGACGTGGAGGAGATCGACCCGGCCCAGCTGCCCCGGCCCGAGCGGACCAAGGTCATGCTCAACGTGGGCAACCCCGAGGTCGCCTACCAGCAGGCCCAGCTCCCCTCGGACGGCGTCGGCCTGGCCCGAATGGAGTTCATCTACGCGGGCATGGTCAAGGTCCACCCCCTGGCCCTGACGCGCCCCGACGCCCTGCCGCCCCACGTCCGGCGCGAGGTCGAGGACCTGGTCCGCGGCTGGCCGGACCCCCAGAGCTACCTGATCGGCCAGCTCTCGCTCGGGATCGGGACCCTGGCGGCGGCCTTCTACCCGCGCCCCGTGATCCTCCGCTTCTCGGACTTCAAGTCGAACGAGTACGCGCACCTGCTCGGCGGCGAGTCCTTCGAGCCTCACGAGGAGAACCCGATGCTGGGCTGGCGCGGCGCCAGCCGCTACTACCACCCCGAGTTCAAGGAGGGCTTCCTGCTCGAGGTGGCCGCGGTGCGCCGCGTGCGCGAGGAGTTCGGCCTGACCAACCTCAAGGTCATGGTCCCCTTCTGCCGCACGCCGGCGGAGGGCAAGCAGGTGCTCGAGGTGATGCAAGAGGGGGGCCTCGTGCCCGGCGAGCAGGGGCTGCAGGTCTACGTCATGGCCGAGATCCCGTCCAACGTGCTCCTGGCCGACGCCTTCGCCGAGGTCTTCGACGGCTTCTCGATCGGCTCCAACGACCTGACCCAGCTCGTGCTGGGCGTCGACCGCGACTCGGACCGCGTGGCGCCGATCTTCGACGAGCGGAACGAGGCGGTGAAGCGCGCCTGCGCGATGCTCCTCGAGAGCGCTCAGGCGGCTGGGCGGCCGGTCGGGATCTGCGGACAGGCGCCGTCGGACTACCCCGAGTTCGCGGCCTTCCTGGTCGAGCGCGGGATCGACTCGGTCAGCCTCACGCCCGACGCGCTGGTCCGGACCACGCGCACGATCGTGGAGGTCGAGGGCAAGCTCAGCTAGCGGCTCGCTGCTAGCTGACCCAGAGCCAGACCGCGGCCAGGCCCGCCAGGGCCGCCAGGAGCATTCCGCCGAAGGCCAGCACGCCGAGGACGCGCAGCTGTCGGGCGCCGCGGAACACGACCACGGCCCCCTTGAAGGCCGTGTTGCTCAGGACGGCCAGGGTGATCATCAGGGTCCCGGCCAGGTGGGTCGCCTGGCCTTTCTCGACCAGCTCGGCCGTGGCGAGGTTGATCGCGTCGACGTCGGTCAAGCCGCTGGCCAGGGCCAGGCCGTAGAGCGCCTTCTCGCCCAGGCTGCCCTCGAGGACGTGGGCCAGGAGCAGGATCAGGGCGAAGAGGGCGCCGAACTGGAGCGCTGGGGCCAGCTCGAAGGGGTTGCGCAGGTCGACGTCGGCGTCGTCGGCCGCGCTCTCTCGATCGCGGAGGTGGATCACGAGCGCTGCGAGACCGCCGGCCAGGGAGGTCAAGAGCATCGGGGCCGCCAGCCAGGGGACGAGCCGAGGGGCGACCACGAGCAGGACGACCAGCACGCGCAGGGGCATGATCAAGTTGGCGATCAGGATCCCCTTGGCCAGCTGAGCGGTCAGCTGCGGCGCCTCGTGGCTGCGGTCGGCGTAGGTGACCGAGACCGCGGTCGAGGAGACGAGGCCCCCGACCGCGCTCGTGACGAGCAGCCCGCGGTGGGCGCCGAGGAGCTTGCTGGTCAGGTAGCCCGCGAAGGAGATCGAGGAGATCAGGACGACCATCCACCACACCTTGCGCAGGTCGAGGGTCAGGGCGGCCAGGAGGCTGTCGGGGTCGGGCTCGCCCTTGGAGAACCAGCTCGCGATCGACACCGGCTCGGTGGGCAGCAAGGGGAGCACGATCACGCTCACGGCCGCGAACTTGACCACGGCCTCGACGTCCTGCTGGCGCAGCTTGCGCGCGAAGCGGTGCAGCCGCTGCTTGTGGGAGAGCAGGAAGGCCACGCCGATCGCCGCGGCGGAGGCCAGCGTCGTCTCGCCCTGGCCGCAGAGGGCGCCGACCAGGAACACGATCAAGGCGGCGACCTTGCTCGTCAGGCCGAGGTCGCCGTGCTCGGCGGCGATCACGTAGCTGGCGATCAGGAGCCCGCTGACGGCGAGGAAGCCCACGGGCAGGACCCAGGTCGAGCTGGAGAGCGCGCTGAGCGCCCCGACCAGGGCCAGGAGCGCGAAGGTGCGCACGCCGGTCGCCTGCTCGGAGTCAGGGACGCGCGGGAAGGCGCCCGAGTCGCCCGGGCCCGCCTGGCTCCCAACAGCCTCAGGAGCCGGCTGCGTGTCCGGCGGCGACCCCAAGGGGATCTCGCCCGACGCGTTCGCGTCGAAGCGGGCGCCGACCTCCAGGCGCGCCTGTCGCTCGAGCCCGACGAGCGTGCCCAGGAGGAGGGCGACCGCGCACCGGGTCAGCTCCTCGGTCGCCGTCATGCTTCCAGAGTAGCAGCGAGAGAGGCCCTCGCCACGCGCGCCACCATGGTTGGAACTGGACGTCGAGGGCAGGTGGCCCCAGGGGCTCAATCACCAGCCCCCTCGCAAGCCTCGCAATCGAGCGCTCAGCGAGGGCTCACGTCGGCTACGGGGGTCAGGGGGGCCGGCGTCCCCCTCGCCGTCGCGCTGGCCTCAAGCGGACGGAGGGTCCTCGGCGCCGCTCACTCGCTCCCGCAGCGAGGACCAGCGCGGCTGCGTGCGCCGCACGCCTGCGCTGAGGACCGCGGGGTCGCCGACCACGGTGACCGAGCGCTTGGCCCGCGTCACGGCGGTGTAGAGCAGCCGGCGCGAGAGGAGGGGGATCGGCCGCAGGGGGAGGACCAGGGCCACGACCTCGGCTTCGGAGCCCTGCGCGCGGTGGGTGCTCAGCGCCCAGGCGGGCTGGAGCCGGTCGGCCAGCGCCGGACGCGCGAAGGCGCTCAGCGCGCCGCGCCGCTCGAACACGGCCATCAGCCGAGGTGGCGCGTCGGGCTTGCTCTGGCAGCGCAGCACGATCCCGGCGTCGCCGTTGTAGAGCGGCGGCGAGACGCCGTAGGTGTTCTTGACGCAGAGCAGCGGCATGCCTGGCGCCCAGCTCTCGTAGGAGGGCAGCCCGAGCTGGGCGAGGTGGCGCGTCTGCAGCGCGCGGTTGGCGGCCTCGACGCCGACGCCCCGCTGGAGGTTGGTCACGCAGAGGACCTTGGCGCGGGCGCGCGCGGCGAGGACGCGGCGCGCCTGCCCGAGCCCCTCGGCGAGCAGCTCGCCGCTGGGGCCGAGCGGGTAGATCCGCTCGATCGCGGCGGCGAGCTCGGCGTCCCCGCGGAGGAACTCGCGGTAGAAGCGCTCCCAGAAGGGGTCCAGCGCGCCCTCGCCTGCGCCGAGCTCGAGCAGGCCCTCGACGCCGGAGAAGGCCAGCTGGGCGGGCTTCTTGCGCGGGGTGATCCGCGCCGGACCCGCGTCGCCGAACAGGGCCTCGGGGTCGCCGGCGTTGATCGCCTCGGCGACCGCCAGAATGTGCGCGCCCGCGCCGCCCTCCGTGACGCGGAAGCTGACCGGCAGGCGGCGGGTGACTCGCTCCAGCGCGCCCGTCGGGGCGGCGTCGCCCTCGGGGAGGCCCGCGCTGACCAGCCCCCGCCAGGGGACCTCGGTCGTGGTCACCTGAGGGACGAGCTGCGCCAGCAGGGCCCCCACGCCGACGGCGGGCAGCTGGTCCGCGTCGCCGAGCAGGATCAGGAGCGTGTCCGGCTGGAGCGCCGCGAAGAGCGCGTCGGCGACGCTCAGCTCGAGCATCGAGGTCTCGTCGACCGCGAGCAGTCGCAGCGGAAGGGGCCGGTCGGCCGCGTGGCGGAACCGGCCCGCCTTGCTCCAGCCGAGGAGCCGGTGGAGCGTCTTCCCCTCGGGCAGCTCCGCCAGCAGGCGCTCGTCCAGCTCGCTCCGCGCGGGGATCGCCTCGAGCGCGGCGCGGGTCGCCTCGGCCATGCGGGCCGCGGCCTTGGCGGAGGGGGCGGCGAGGCCGATCTCGCTCGGCGCGTAGCCGAGCCGCACCGCGCAGCGCAGCAGGCCGGCCAGCGCTGAGGTCTTGCCGGCCCCCGGCGGGCCGACGATCAGGCTCAGGGCGCTGGCGCCGCCCCCAGGTCCGCCTGCGAAGGGCGTCAGCAGGGCGAGCTGCTGCTCGGGGCTGAGGGCGATCGCGTCGCCCGCCACGAGCGGGGGCGCGGCGAGCACCTGCTCCAGCACCTCGCCGAGCTGCGCCTGCTCGTAGCCCGGCAGCTCAGCGCGCAGGCGGAGCCCGATCCGCTCGGCCACGCGCCCCTCCTGGGCCCGCAGCTTCTGGTGCGAGAGCCAGCCCTCGTGTCGGATCAGCGGCACGAAGGCCCCGGGGGCGCCGACCAGCGCGCTGAGCGACTCCCCCGCGAGGAGCTGCTCGAGCTGGCGTGCGACGGCCGCCGGCGAGCGCTCGGCGGGGACCTCTTCGCCCTCGCGCGGCGCGAGCAGCGCCGCGAGGGTCTCGCCCACGAAGTCCAGCCCGTGCGCGCCGCCCGGGAGCGGGACGCGCGTGCAGCCTTGCGCCTCGCCGATCAGGCTCGCGACCACGAGGCAGATCGCCGCGAAGCGCTCGTCGGTGCCGCCCAGCTTGGGCTGGAAGCCGACCAGCTCGCGCGCGAGGTGGACGGTCTCGGGCTCGAGGCCGAAGTCCCCCACGCGCTCGGCCAGGCGCTCGAGGTCTTGCTCGAAGCGCGCCGCCTTGGGCGGGAGCAGGCCGCGCTGGCGGGCCACCCCGCCGAGGGCGCTCAGTCGACCGGCGCTGGCCATTAGGCGATCTCCTCCAGGGCGCGCTCGTAGGCGAGCAGCGTCTCCCAGCTGGGGCGGATCACGCACACGCCGAGGCTGGGCGTCGGGTCGGCCAGCCCCGAGGCGCGCAGGAACACGTAGAGCATTCCGCCCAGGCGGCCGAGGTCCTCGGGCTGCTCCACCCGCGCCAGGCGCTTGAGCGTGACCAGGTAGAGCGCGAGCTGATAGGCGTAGTCGTTCTCCACGTGCGCCCTCATGGACTCGGCCGAGTAGTCCTCCAGCACGTCGCTCTTCCAGTCGGCGCACCACAGGGCGGGCTCGCCCCCGGGGGAGGCGGGGTGGCGGAAGACCTCGTCGATCACGCCCGAGACGAAGCCGCGCCGCAGCGCGAGGCGACCCGCCGCGAGCTCGACGCCCTGCAGCTCGGGGAGCGGGAAGCGGAAGCTCGCCTCCTGGAGCGAGGGGCAGCTGGCGAAGCCGGGCAGGCTCACGCCCTCTCCCAGGTCGAGGGGGCGGCGCAGGGTGTGGAACACCATGTCCCGGGCCACCTCCGCCTCCGCCGCGGAGGTCCCGTAGGCCTCCTGCACGCGCGCCAGGACCTCGGCCACCTCCTCGCGCGCCCCCCAGGACGCCGGGCCCTCGGCCTCCAGCAGACCCTCGCGCGGCGCGTGCTCGAGCAGGGCGTGCAGGTAGTTGCCGGTGTCCTTGCCGCCGCGCAGCAGCTCACGCCCGATCCCCGCCGGGGCGGCGCTCGCGCCGTCGACGGCCTCGGGCGGGGGCAGCTCGCCGGCCTCGACCAGGTCCCGCTTGAGCGAGGAGTAGCTGACGACGCGCTGCGCGCGGTGCGCCCGGCGCAGCTCGCTGCGCCCCTCGCCCTCGTCGATCGGCCCGAGCAGGTGAGCGGGCGGTGACCAGCTGGCGAGGCCCTCCTCCCACTGGGCGGGGTCCGGGGGGGCGGGCTCGGGCTCGGCGGCGATCTCCTCGCAGGAGACGAGCTCGCGCAGGCCCGGGTCGGCCTCGCGGTCGGCGATCAGGCGGCGGAGGCACTCGTTGAGGGGCTCGTAGTAGGAGCCTGCCAGGCGGGGGTAGAGCCACTCGGCCTCGTCCTCGAGCCAGGCCACGGTCGGGATCACCACCTGGGCCTTGGCGCGCGTGATCGCGACGTAGTGCAGGAAGGTGCTCGCCTCGCGCTCCGAGTCCTGCCAGAGGGCGAGCGCCGCGTCGTCGAGGTTGCCCACGTGCAGCACGCGCTGCCCCTTCTCGTCGACGAAGAGCTCCAGCTGCGGGGGGGCGTCGCCGCGATCGTAGCGGGGCCGGTCGTCCTCGCCCTCCTCGGGGTCGCGGTAGACGTGGGTGGGGTCCTTCTTGGGGCTGCGGCCCGTGATCCCCGAAGCCGCGATCAGGACCAGCGCGGCCCCCTGACCCTTGGCCGCGTAGGCGGTCTGGATCTGGACGCTGGGGACGCTCGCGTCCTGGCGAACGGGGAAGCGCTCCTGCCGCTCGTCGTCCGAGCTCTCGGCGATCAGCTGCTCGAGGCTGACCAGCAGCTCGCTGACCCCGCCCGCGAGGCGCGTCGCCTGCAGGCGCAGCTCCTCGAGCACCTGGCGGTAGACCGAGGCGCTGCGGGCCTCGAGGCCGTCCAGCAGCTCGCGGGCGGCGAGGCCGCTCTCGTCGACGAGGAGCGCCAGGAGTCGCGACACGTCGCGCTCGGCGAGGTCGACCCAGCGATACCAGCGCCGCAGGAGGGGGTGGTCGGCGGGGAGCTCGCGCAGGGAGGGCAGGCGCTCGAGGGGGACCGCCAGGAAGGGGGTCAGGAAGGCGCGCCTCCGCAGGCGCCCGTCGCTGGGGCGGGCGAGGCCGGCGAGGAGGTCGAGCACGTCGGCGGCTTCGGGCGTCCCGAACAGGCCGCTCGAGCGCTGCACGACGCAGGGGATCGGCGGGTCGAAGCTGCGCAGCCCCCGCGCCACCTCGGCCGCGTCGCGGTGGCCGCGGGTGAGCACGAACACCTCGTCGAGGCCGACCGGCTGCTCGCGTCCGTCCTCGACCAGGGTGATCGGGTCGTCGCTGCGCAGGCCGTGGATCCGGCGCGCGATCGCCAGGTTGACGGCCGCTCGCAGCTCGTCGGCCCGCAGGCGCTGGCTCGAGGTGGTCACCTCCAGCAGGCGGATCGGCTCGACGTCCTGGCCCGCGGGTCCCAGCGCGCGCAGCCCCGGGCGGCCGACCTCCATGGGCTCGCTGTAGTCGATCTCCCCCTGAAAGAAGGCCGGGCTCGCGTCCTGGCGGAAGAGCTCGTTCATGGCGGCCACCAGCCGCGGGGTCGCCCGGTAGGAGCGGCGCAGCGACTCGACCGCGCCGCGGGCCTGGAGCTCCTGCTTGGCGCGCAGGAAGCTGGCGTGGACGTCGGCCCCGCGCCAGGAGTAAATGCTCTGGCGCCCGTCGCCGCAGAGCACCGCTCGACCCGGGTAGCCCTGCTCGAGCCAGAGCGGGCGGATCAGGCCGCGCGCGAGCTCGCCCTGGCGGTAGGAGTAGATCAGCTTGTTGGCGTCCTGGAACTCGTCGTTGACGAAGAGCTCGACCTCCTGGCGGACCAGCTGGCGGAGGGCCGCTCCTTGGGGGCTCGCCAGGGCTTCGTCGAGGAGGACGAGCAGGTCGTCGTAGTCGATCTCGTTGCGGGCGCGCTTGGTCTCGCGGTAGGCCTCGCGCGCCGGCTGGGTGAACAGGCTCGCCGCCGCGGCGTCCAGGCCGACCTGGAGCTGTCGCAGCGCCTCCAGCCGCTTGAGCAGCGCGCCGCAGCCCGAGGGCGGGTTGGCGCCCAGGCGCGAGACGACGTAGCTCACGTCGCCAACCAGAGACGGGTCGTGGGGGGCCAGCCGGGCGCCGGAGTCGGCCAGCGCGCGGGCGCGCTCGGGGAGCGAGTCGAGGATCGGCCGCAGCGCGTTGCGCGTCTTCCAGTTGGCGATCACCTGCTTGTCTTCGATCGCCCGGCGGAGCTGGGTCCAGGTGCGGCGCGAGGTGCCCGCGACCTCTTCCAGGGCGGCCGCGATCGCGTCGTGGTCGAGCGCCGGGCGGAGCAGGGTCGAGGTGTGCTCGTCGCTGGCTCGCCGCAGGAGCACCTCCAGGCGCTCGAGCGAGCGGTGGCTCAGCCACAGCTCGAGGTCCGCGGCGTGGTCGCGGGCGAGGGTCCCGCGCAGGAGCCCGAGGAAGGCCCGCTTGAAGGCGCCAGCCCGCCCGACCAGCTCGGCGGCCAGGGGGACGCCCGCGCGGAGGGGGTGATCTTCGAGCACCTGGCCGGCCCAGGAGTGGATCGTGCGGATCACGGGTCCCGCGCGGAGGGCCGCCGCGAGGACGCGCTGGGCGCTGGGCGTGATCTCGAAGCAGTCCGCGTCGGCGGGCGGCTCGCTCTCGGGCGGGCCGAGCAGGCGCTCCACGATCTCGCGGAAGCGGGCGCGGCTCTCGCGGGCGGCGTTCTCGTTGAAGGCCACGATCAGGATCGACTCAGGCGCGACGCCCTGCTCGAGGAGCTGCGCGATCGCCGCTTGGCAGGTCGACTCGGTCTTGCCCGTGCCGGCCGCGGCGCTGATCAGGACGCGGCTGGCGGGAGCGAGGGAGAGGCGCGCCAGCAGCTCGGCCTTGGGGTGGCGCCACAGGACGGGCTCGCTCATTAGCCCGAGACCTTCAGCGTGCGATAGAGGCCGAAGCGCCGCTCGAGCAGCGCGCTGCACACCGCGTCGCCGGGCACCGGGCGCTCGCGCCAGTCGCGGAGCGGGCCGTAGGACACGGACGCGGTCGTGTCCGGATCCCGCCGGACGCCCTCGATCCGCGCCGGCAGCCCGCGCTCGGGCTTCTTGAGGTGGGCGACCACGGCCTCGAGGGGGAGGAGCTCGCGCTGACCGAGGAGCAGGTCGCGGACCAGGCCGCGCAGGTAGGCGCAGGCCCGCTCCTGGTCCAGGGCGGCGAGCTCCACGGGCCTCCAGGCGTAGCCCGGCCTGGGGCGGAGCAAGTGGGCCGAGAAGGGCTGGTCGCAGCGGACGCCGCTGGCGGCGAGGAGCACGTGGCTGAGGAAGCCGTCGGTGATCAGCTTCTCCTCCTTCTTGCGGGCCGAGGTCGAGGGCGTGACCGAGCCCGAGAGGTCCGCGAGGAGCAGGGGCAGGGGGCCCACGATCTCGACCCGCACGCTGCGCTCGCCCGCGGGGGTCGGCAGGGTGAGCTCGAGCTCGAGGGCTGCCTCGACGCGCTCGGCGCCCTCCGCGCCGGCCAGGCCGCCGAAGCGGAGCGCGCGCAAGGGCTGGATCGGTCGCGGCAAGGCCGCGTCCCAGCAGCGCAACACCTCGACCTGCTTGCGCTGCACGACCTCGAGGAAGGGCCCGGTCGGGACGCGGCGCCCGCGGCGCTCCTCGCGGCGCAGGGCGCGCAGGTAGCGCTCGAGCAGCTCGGCGACGCGCTCGGTCTCGTCCGCCGCAGGCGCGGCCATGGCGTCGCGGAAGACCTCGGTCAGCAGGGCCCACTCGTCGAGGCGGTCGACCTCGAAGGGCTCGGCTTCGCGCGGCTCGATCCCCTCGGGCTCGGCGAGGCCGCGCCAGCGCGCGCCCTGCTGGACGGGGCTCTGGAGGAAGCGCTTGAGCTGGCTGACGCTCAGGCGCGTCGCCTCTCCCGAGCTGCCGGGCGCGGGCAGCGGCAGGTCCTCTCCCAGGCCGAGCAGCGCGTCGAGCCCCGCGCGGACCGGCTCGCTGACGCGGGCGCGGACCTGGGCGAGCGAGGGCGAGGGGCCTTGCGCGATCCCGAGGTGGCGGCGGAGGTCGTCGCGCAGGGCGACGCACTGGGCTTCGCGGCGGGCCTCGGGCAGCTTGGTCAAGGCGGGCGCGCCGCCGGCCAAGGCCGGGAAGTCGCCCGGCTCGTGACGCAGAGCGGGCTGGCTCACGAGCCAGCGGCCGGCCGCCGCGGGCTTCAGGTAGCCAGCGCGGAGCACGCGGCGCAGGTGGCCGAGCACGGGGCTGGGCACCTGGTCGCGCCCGCGCGCGTCCTTGGCGACGTAGGTCAGGTGGACCCGCTCGGCGCTCGCCAGGGTGCCGAGGATCGCCTCGAGGTCCCGCGTCCGCGGGCTGGCCTCTCCGGGCGCTCGCCCGCGGCGCAGGTCCAGTCCGCTGGCCCGCTCTTCGCCGGCCGGGAAGGACTCGTCCAGCCCGAGGACCACGACCTGGCGGAGGGGGAGCGGGGGGAGCTCGCTGGCGACGAGGACGCCCCCGGCGAGGTCGCGCGCGTAGCCGCTGCGGAGGCGGCTCAGGACTTCGCGCGCCGCCGCGGCGGCCACGGGGTAGCCGACCTGCGCGCCGCCGAGGTCGCGCTCCCCGAGGCTGCCCAGCCCCCGGGCCAGGCGCTCGTGGAGGTTCTCCTCCCGCTCGTCGCTCGGGGCGAGGTAGGTGCGGATCATGGCCTCGAACCAGCGGCCCCACTCGCCCAGGACGAGCCGGGTCTGCTCGGCGACCGCCGCGTCGCGGACGAGGGAGCGGAGCAGGAGCGAGAAGCGCGCCGCGGCGGCCCGCCGGTCGCTGGGCAGGTCCTCGGGGGGCACGTCGCCCTGCGCGAGCGCGACCAGCCGCTCTTCGCCGGAGCGCTCGCCTTCGCAGAAGGCGCCCAGGGTGAGCCGGCGGAGGGCGGCCTGGATCGTGTAGTGCTCCTCCGGCAGCCCCTCCAGGTAGGTGCCCGCCTGGTCCCGGCGATCGGCGCCGAGGTAGAGGCCGAGCGAGTCGAACCACTCGCTGACCTCGTGCCGGTCCAGCTCGGCGCGGGTCAGGACGCTGGGGTGGGTGAGGATCCCGAGCAGCTCCAGGCGCGAGAAGCGGCTCCCTGGCAGGTCGAGCAAGAGCTCGCACACCTCGAGCAGGCGCTCGTCGGGGCGCCCCTCGATCAGGCGCGCGCGCAGTCCGGCGGCCCCGAACACCGAGCGGATCAGCGGCCAGTAGCCGTCGAGGCCGCGCGGGACGAGGAGCGCGATCTCGTGCAGCTGGAGCGGGCGCCCGCTGCCCTCCGCGTCGTCCTCGACCAGGCGCTCCAGCACGACCTCGGCGGCCCGCTCGACCTCGGCGGGGCGGTTGACGCAGGCCGTCGCGGCCAGGCTGCTGTCCGGATCGAGGTCCGCCTGGCCCAAGGGCGCGCGCAGGAGCAGGTCCCGCTGGAGCCGAGCCAGGAGCCCGCTGCCCTGCGGGAGCGAGTAGCGCGGCTCGACGACCAGCGCGACCCCGAGCTCGCGCGCCCGCGCGGCCAGGGCCTGGTCGTCCTCGAGCCCGAGCTGGCCCAGCACGGGCAGGAGCGCTTGCTCGCGTACGCTCTCTTGCTCCTCGGGCGGAGGGAGCTGCGCGTCGCTCCGCCGCGGCAGCCGGGCCCGCGCCGCCTCGTCGTCCAGCTCAGGGGCGAGGTCCTCCTGGAAGGCGACCGTGGGGCGGTAGCGGAAGAGCCGCACCTCGCGCTCCGCGGCCAGGCGCAGCAGGAGCTCACGCCGCGCGCGGCCGAGGGGCTCGCACGTCACCACGCAGAGGGGGTCGGGCAGCTCGAGCTGCGCGCCCAGCTCGGGCTCGGAGGGCAGCTGCCCCAGCGCGCGCCAGCGCTGACCGCTCTCGCGCTCGAGCTCGTCCAGCGCCTCGCCTGCTCCGAACACGCCCCGGAAGAGCGCGCGCTGCCAGGCGTCGCTCTCGGGGTCGGCGGAGAAGCCGACCTCGCCTGCGAGCCAGCGCTGCGCCTGCTCGGGCCGCTCGGCGTGATAGCCGAGGAAGGACGCCGCCAGGCGAGTCGCCAGCAAGTAGGGCCGCTGCGGGTCGTCCTTAGCGCCCGCGGCCAGGTAGTCGCGCACCGGCGCGAGGGCGTCTTCGGCCAGGGCCGCCGGATCGAGCAGCCGGGCCAAGAGCAGGCTGCGCAGGCGCCCGTGGTCGAGCAGGCGCAGCGACCCTCCCGCGGCGAGCGCCCGACCCAGCAGCCCGTCCAGGCTCGTGAAGCGGACGTTCGCCACGATCCCGCGCGCCTCGGCCAGGGCGTCGAGCAGGAACTTGCCCAGGTGCGGCGAGTCGACCGTGACCTCGAGCCCGGCGAAGGCCGCCTCGAGCGGATCGCTGAGGAGCGCCTGGTCGAGGCCTCGGGCGAGGGCGCGCAGATCGTTGCTGAGGAAGAGTCGGAGGGTCATGGGTCTCGCAGCAGCCTAGCGGCTGCGCCGGATCGTTGCGCCTCCTCCGCCCGGGGCCGGGCGGTTCTGGGAAGGCGCCGCCGGCTCGCTAGGATCGAGCCATGAGTTGGACCCCAATCAACGAGGCGCAGTGCCCTGACTCGAGCGACTCCGAGCGCGTTCGCGTCGTCGTCGAACCTCGCCCGCGGGACCTGGGGGGGCTGGTGGTCGGGCGGGTGCTCCCAGCGGCTGCCTGTCGGACCGTGGGCCCCTTCGTCTTCTTCGACCAAATGGGCCCGACCCGCTTCGAGCCAGGAGAAGGGCTCGACGTCCCTCCGCATCCTCATATCCACCTGGCCACGGTCACCTACCTGCTCGAGGGCGAGCTCGTGCATCGCGACAGCCTGGGGGTGGAGCAGCGAATTCGTCCCGGCGAGCTGAACTTCATGTTCGCGGGGCGGGGCGTGGCGCACTCGGAGCGCACGGACCCTGGCGAGCGGGCTGCCGGCCCAGTCTTGCATGGGCTGCAGCTGTGGCTGGGGGTTCCGAGTGACCAGGAGGACCAAGACCCCTGGTTCGAGCACCGCTCCGCCGACGAGCTGCCAGCCTTCGACCTCCCTCGAGGCGGACGCGTTCGGCTCTTGCTAGGGGCGGGCTGGGGCCACGAGTCGCCTGCGCGAACGCTCTCTCCCACGTTCTACGCGGACGTCATGCTCGCTCCGGGGGACGAGCTGAGCCTGCCGGCGGCACGAGAGCTCGCCGCGTTCGTGATCGAGGGCGCCCCGAGCATCGGCAGCTGTCAGCTGCGCACGCGCCAACTCGCCGTGTTCGGCGAGCGCCGCGACCAACCCCTGCGGGCGACGGACCCGACGCGGCTGGTGCTACTGGGTGGAGATCCGCTCGACGGACGACGCTTCATGTGGTGGAACTTCGCCTCGAGCCGGCGCGAAGCGATCGACGCCGCCAAGCAGGAGTGGCGAGAGCGGCGCTTCCCGCTCGTCCCCGGCGACGAAGACGAGTTCGTCCCGCTGCCCGAGTAGTCGCGCGCCTGCTCTCGCCCCCGCGTCGCTAGACGAGGGGCGCTCCGGCGTAGCTGCCGGGCGGGGGCAAGTCCTTAGGAGTCAACCGAACCAAAGGCGAGAGGCGCCCCGAAGGACGCCTCTCTAGGCGGTCTATGCCGCTACGAGCTATTCCGAAGAATGCTCAAGGTGATCTCGCCGAAGCGAGTCACAAGCGGGCGAAGAGACTCGAACTCTCAACCCTCAGCTTCCGGGAATCTGATCGTTCGGAGCGCTCCCCTTGGCGTGCGCGATTCGTGTCGAATACGTATGTGGACTGGCGGGCCGGGGAAGCCAGGGAACTACGGGCCCACAGCGTTTGGTGATTGCCCCCGGACAGCCGAGCGCCGTTGGATCTAGTCGTCATCGACCTATCGGATCTCAAGGGGATCGCCCAGCGTGCCAAGGCGGCTGGCTTCGAGGTCGAACTGCGAGAGCCGGACTACCTCGACCCCCTTGGCGGGGTGGTAGACGTGTGGTTCGAAGACCAGCTGGTTCAGGTCGTCAACTTCCGCAACAGCATGAACAGCATGGGCGGCGAGTTGCAGCCCCTAGCACGAGACGCCATTCAGCAGGCCAAGCAGTTTCTGCCGGGCAGCACCACGATCCGCGTTGTGGGCGTCGGGCACTTGATCGCGCTGAAGATCGCCGCCTGGGACGAGCGTACGGAGAGCGCGAAGCCGGTGCGCGACGTCAAAGGGCTCTTGGCCGCAAACGAGGATGCGCTTGAAGAGGCGAGGGCGGTTTGTGACCGATTCGGCAGGACGCGAGGACTGAACAAGAAGCTCAAGCTTTTCGCGGACGCTGGCGACGCGTTCTAGCCCACCAGCCGCACCCTGGCTTGACTCCGGGCCAGGTTCCGAAGAACGCGCTAACGCCCGCGGCTCGAAGAGCGGAGTGGATCGCGCGGGACGGGGAGTCCGAGCCCAGAGCGCCTTGTCGATGTTCACGATCCGCCAGGGGCTGATCCTCACGCTTGGCCGGGGAGCCAAGCGTGACGATCGCCTCGCGGTTGCCGACTTCCGCCGGTTACTCGCGCTAGTCCCGCGAGAGGCCGAGGCGCGCGAGCACGTGCCCGACCGAAGCCGGCGAGACCTCGGCCGCCAATCAGGCCTCCGTCGCCTTGGTGCATCGGGACTACTGACAGGCGGCGCCATCAGCGATCGACGCATGCCTGCTGCATTGAGCGCAACGGGAGGCCTTCGTGGAGTCGTCGGGACCGTCGCTAGCTTCGCTCCGAGCGGGGCCTGGTCAGGTTGAAAGCGACGGGATAGCGTCTCTAGGAAGAATGCAACTGGGCAGATACACAGTCACTGAGGAGATTGCCCGCGGCGGAATGGGAGCCGTGTTCCTCGCTTGGGATCCGAGCGCCCAGCGGCAGATTGCCCTCAAGCAGCTGATCCGAGGGGCTCAGGGAGAGGCCGGGGCCGAGCGCTTCCGGCGCGAGGCAGAGGCGTTAGGGGCCCTGAGGCACCCCAACATTGTGCGCGTGCACGGAGTCGAGACGCATGGCTCGGACCTAATCCTTGTTCAGGAGTTCGTAGAGGGCGCAAACCTAGCGGAGTCCCTCTCTCAGGGGCCCCTCCCCGAACGAAAGGCCGCGGAGGTTTGCAGGGACATTGCTGGCGCGCTTCACCACGCGCATCAACATGGCCTGATTCACAGGGACGTCAAGCCGGCCAACGTTATCCTGCGCAAGACGGGCGAACCCGTACTTATCGACTTCGGGTTGGTGAAGAACCTGGACCTCGAGCAGCGGTTGTCGCAAACGGGCGTGGCCATGGGCAGCCCCGGCTACTGGTCACCGGAGCAGGCGACGGGGGAGTGGAGGAAGGTCGACGCGCGGACCGACGTCTATTCGCTGGGAGCCACTCTCTATGCGCTCCTGACGGGTGCACCTCCCTTTACCGGGGGCAACGCGGCGGGTAACGCGATCCTCACCGTCGCCGAACCAGCAAGACCTCCCAGGGAACTACGAGCTGGCTTGAGCAAGAAGCTTGAAGCGATTTGCCTGCGCTGCTTGGAGAAGAAGCCTGAGAAGCGCTATGGGAGCGCGCGAGAGCTCGAACGCGCGCTGCAGGGTTACCTCACAGGGCAGAGGTCTCCGGTCAAGCATCGCCTGGTCGCAGGAGCCGCGCTGATCCTCTTCTTGCTCGGTTTGGTAAGCGCACCCCTGATGATCTCGCCGGGGACTTCCCCAGTTGAGCCTGAGGCCACGATAGGAGTTCCCGAGCCCACCCCAATGCTTGTCCAGCCACCTGCGCAAGGGAGCGCTAGGGCAGAGGGGGGAACGCCCAGTTTCCCCCAGTGGTTCGAAACGCTTCCTGAAGAGGGCAAGCCGCCGGCTCTCCCGAACGGTGTCTTCCCTAGCCAACAACCTGGCGAGTACATCAATGCGAAGGACGGGTCGGTCCTGGTCTATGTCCCAGGGGGCGAGTTCATGATGGGACACCCGGAGTCGGAGGGAGAGTTCGGATCGCTGATCAAGATCCGCTGGAACGATCGGCCCGCGCACCGCGTGACCCTTTCTGGCTACTTCTTGGGACGCTATGAGGTCACATGGGGCCAGTATCGGAGGTTTTCAAAGGCCAACCCTGACTACGCGATCCCCGAGAGCGGGGAGACTATTGACTACGGAGGTCAGACCTACGAAGCCCAAGAGGACCTCCCGGTCTGGTGTCTTCGCTGGGAAGAGGCGAAGGCCTACTGCGACTGGGCTGGGCTTCGACTGCCGACCGAAGCTGAGTGGGAGTTCGCAGCGCGCGGCACTCGGCCGGAGTTCGTCTTTCCCTGGGGTATGCGACTCCGAATTGGGCAGGCTAATCTTCACGGAGGGTTGGACGGTGCACCCGGGCCATCGGCTGTGGGCGAGTTCGAAGGGGACTGCTCGCCCTTTGGAGCTATGGACATGTGCGGAAACGTTTCTGAGTGGGTCTCGGACTACTTGGGTCCCTACACGACCGCAGCCGCTCGCGATCCTCGTGGACCTACGCAGTCAACGAAAACCTGGGCAGGAGTGCATGGTTGGAGACCGCTCAGGAGCGACGAGGGGCCGCTCCGAGTGCTTCGTGGAGGAGCGTGGAGGACCAGCGATGGGGCTCCACCGAAGGTGGATCCCTACGCCCAGGGCGCTTACTACTATCAGGTAACGAGGCGATTCGGCGGCTTTGAAGGGTCAAGCGCACGCTTGCCACTAGCAGGGGCTCGGGTGGCCGTTAGCGTTCCACGGGGCAACCGGTGAATTCACAGCGCGAGACGGAAGCGGAGGGTGCTACGCCTCGAAGGCGTCGCAAGCGACTTCGCCTCGCCATTGCATTCGTCTCGCTAGGAGTTGGGATTGGCCTTGCGGAGATCCTTCTCCGATCGGTTTGTCCCCTGACCTACAAGATCTATTCAGGTGAGGGGGTCTTGCTGGACTGGAGGCCGAGTCAGCCTTACGGCACTCGGGTCAGCACCCTCGTTTGGGAGGTGGACTTCGCCGAGACTGCGTCAACAGAGGACGTGGAGCGGTGGGATCGGGGTACTAGCATTCCTGATCAGCAGGGAACTGCAATCGTTCGGCACACCCGATTGGGCTGGGATTGCAAGCCAACACTCAGAGCCCACAAGGCTGTGGCTTGGACACGAGGGCGGGACCTTCGGATCCTCGCTGTGGGTGACTCCTTCACGTTTGGATCCGACGTTCGGTGGAACGAGTCTTGGCCCTATCAGTTGCAGGAGGCTCTGCCAGACAGCGAAGTCCTGAACGCGGGCGTTCCCGGCTATGGAGTCGACCAGGTCGCCCTGAAGCTTGAGCAGCTAGGGGAGCGACTCAAACCGCAGGTCGTCGTGTGGGGCTTGGTCAGCTACGACGTTGAGCGAGCCGGACGCGCCTGGTTTCCGAAGTCATGGATGCCCAAGCCGGTAGTGGAGTTCAAGGACGGCGAAATGAAGGTCCAGCCTCCAAGAACGCGTGCCGAGGTGATCGACAGCACGAGGACATGGTGGAAGCACTCCCGAGTAGCCCTCGCGCTCATTGCCGGAGTCGATGTGCTGCGATACGCGGCCTGGAAGGAGGAGTGCACTTCACTCTTCGCCGAGCTCCTTCAGCACTCCAAGGCGAAAGTGGAATCGTGGGGAGGCGAGCTTCTGCTCGTATACATTCCCACAGGCGGGCCGATCCTCAGAGAAGACGACCAAGACGGTAGAGGGCTCATGCAGACTTGCGCTGCAGCGGGGGTATCCTTCTTGGACCTCAGGCAGAGCCTTAGGAGCCTAGATCTTTCACAAGAGGCTCTAGAGGGGCTCACGCTGAAGCCTGGCGGACGCGGACACTACACGAAACGTGGCAATGCCTACATCGCGAGCCTAGTCGCTAAGGAGCTAGGATCCTCCAAGCCAGGCAAGAGCAGAGAGAACGCCCAGGAGGAGAAGGACAACTAGCAGCAGGAAGAGCTTCGGATTGCGCCCCAGACCTGCCGGCATACTTTGCGCATGGCCGCCGGTGGCGTATTGCCCGAGAGCTTCCCGGACCTCCGCGGCGGTCTGGTAGCGCTGGGCCGGGTCTCGCAGGAGGCACTTGGCGAGCACTGCTTGGAGACCCGCTGGCACGTCGTCCCGGAAGTCGCTCAAGGGCGAGACGTCGCCGCTGTAGACCTTCACGAAGAGCTCTTGCTGAGAAGCTGCTACGAAGGGAGGCGACCCCGTCAAGGCCGTGAACAGGGTTGCGCCTAGGGAGTAAACGTCCGCGCTGGGGCCAACGTTTTCGAACTCTCGCGAACCCAGGAGGTTTTCTGGCGCCATGTATAGGGGAGTTCCTACGGCGCCCCCTGGAGCCGTAAGTCGCTCATGGTGACCCTTGGGGTCGAGCGCGACGCCGAAGTCGGTCAGCTTCGCGCATCCGTCTTGGTCAATGAGCACGTTCGAGGGCTTTACGTCGCGGTGAATGACGCCCTGGTCGTGGCATGCCTGAAGCCCGGCCGCGAGGCTGCAGCCCCAAGCCGCTACCTGCTGGATATCGAGCTGCGTAGGCGAAGCGGCGAGGCCAGCGCTGACCCTATTCCCCGGTTTCAGCACCTCTTCTACGGAGTGACCGCGGGCGACTAGCTTCACCACGTCGGAGAGCGTGGCGCCGGCGACGAACTCCATGACGAGGTAAGGCGTCCCGCGTTGAGAGGTCCCCACGCTATAGACGCTCACAACGGCTGGGTGGCGGATCGCCGCCATGGAGCGAGCCTCTGCCTGAAAGCGCAGGAAGGCCTTGTGGCTGGAGTGGTGGCTGGTCAGCATCTCCTTGACCGCGACCATCCGCTGAATGTGAACGTCCCATGCCTGATAGACCACGCCCATGCCACCGCGGCTGATCTCCCCCACCACGCGCAGGCGATTCGAGAAGACCGGCAGGCCCTGCAGGACACCCTGATCTCCTCTAAGAAGGGCGAGGTGGACGTCGTTCAGGTTCGTCAGGTTGAGGAAGAACTGCTGCGCGTCGAGGCCAGCGGTGTTGCCTCGGGCGAGGAAGTCGTCGCAGGCAGCGAGGGTCGAGCCGCCGATCAGACCCATGGCATGCGCCTTCGCAGCGAGCCTGCGGCTTTCTTCAACGTCCTCGGGTCTCACGCAGCAGTCGGCTCCGGGCCTCGCAAGCCCTACTCATAGCGGAACAGACTCGCAGGGTCGAGCCTGCGAGTCTCTTAACTAGTCGGATCCGGTTTCTCGGAGCCCCAGTGCTATCCGCAAAACAGAGGCTGAGTCCTCACAGCAGTAAGCGCGTAGCTCAGCCATGGGTCCCTCTGGAGTTGAGTCGCTCTGGAGCAGCTGGGCGTAGGCTTCCTGCGCAGCGAGTCCGTCGTCGATCCTCGAGGGGGGCAAGATCCTGGCAATCGCAGTTCGCCCTAGCAGGAGCGGGCGGACTCGCTTGAGCCCATAGGACCCCTCAAGTCGCGGATCGAAGAGGCGCTCCTCCAGGAGCGGACGAAGATCGACCAGGCGCTCGCGAATCGCGCGCAGCTCTGTAGCCAGGGCGGGGACGGCGCAGGCGAGCTCCTCCAGGCGGCTGGCCTCGAAGCCGAGCCCGTAGACGAGGACGGCCCCAGCGTGATCGGCGAGGGCCCCGACGAGCTGAGCAGCGAGCGCTGGCCGAGGGTCGTCGGGGGTCGGATGCAGGTAGTCACGCGACTCGAGCCCACTGGGCGTTTCGAGGTGGACGCTGAACTGGAAAGGGATCGGCTCGTAGGGCCGGGCGCCGGGGTATCGAGGCAGCGCGGCCGCGATCGTCTCGAAATCGAGAGAAGCCCAGGGGCGAGGCCAGGCTGAGAGGTGTTCACCTAGCGCTTGCCTGTCGAAATGCTGGCGACCTTCCAGCACTGCGAGGGCCAGCCGGCGCTGGCGGGCGCTGAGCTCAGCCGGGAGGTCTGCGGGGTCCTCGAGGCGCGCCCGGCCCTGGCGGTGGAGTCGCCATGCGACGCGAGCGGGGAAGCGGGGCAGCTCGAACACCGTGGGGCCTTCGTCGGGCCAGCAGCGCTCGAGGTAGGGGCAGGCGCGATCGCCGCCGCGCTCGCACTGGGGACCCACGTCTAGGGCCGGAGGCGCAGGCAGCTCCAGCGTGTGGCGCGACGCCTCGATGTCGCTGTCGAGGGTGCGCAGGCGTTGCCGCACGGCGCGGGTCTCGTCCGACCAGCGCAGTCGGTGCGCGGGGTCGGTCGCAGCGGTGTCGACATGGGCCACCCAGGCCTGCTCGACCTCGAGCCCGCTCCCTTCGGCGAGCCACACGCCCAGGGCCAGCGCATCGACGTGCTCCGGCGTGATCGAGCTGGCGCTCGTCACGCGCGTCAAGGACCAGGTGGGCTTGGCGCCGGAGGGCGCGCCCCTGGCGACGAGGAGGTCCAGACGTCCGATCAGGCCGCCGCGCTCGAAGGCCGCCCCGTAGAGGACGCGCTGGCCCTCGGCCAGCGCGGCGCGGGTCCCGGGCACGCTCGCGGCGAGGTCTTCCGGCAGAGCGCAGCCGCGGGGGTGCGCTCGTCGGGCCTCCGCCACAACCTCCCGGCGCTGCCGAGCGAGCCAAGGGTTCAGCGGCCGAGGACTCGTCGGCTCCCTGGAGCTCAGCCAGAGACGCTTGGGGCAGCGGAGCCCCCTTAGCAGCTCGGCTACGTGAAGCGGGGCTCCCTCCCTCTGCGACTCGGCCGCGGACTCCTCTGCCTGAGCCAGAGGGAGGACACGCGCTGGCGAGAGGGGCTCCAGACCGGTCGGGTCTGCGGCACAGGTCCCCGCGCCCTCCTGGGCGAGGTCCCGCAAGAGCTCCTCGAGGAGGCGCTCTTCGGGAACCGCGCGGCGCTCTGCGTGGAGGGCCGCGGCGAGCGCTGGATCCCAGGGCGTCTCGAGCTCAGCCGGAGGGGTGAGGGGAGTGCCTCCTTCGCTGAGCAGGTAGTCGAGGGCCCGAAAGCGCCAAGGGCGAGCGCCGTGGCGGCGGATCACGAGGTCGGCGATCCCCAGGCCCGCCGGGTCGAAGTCGCCGTGATAGAGGAGCTGGATCCCCGCCTCGGAGAGGCCCTGCAGGAGCAGCCGGGCAGCCGTGGAGGGCTGGCCCTCGGTGCACACCAGCGGCGCGCAGGCGGCTCCGAGCCGGTCTGCCGCGGCCGCGACCACGCTGGGGTTCTCGCACACGTAGACGACCAGGCCCGTGAGCGTCGGGTCGAAGCGCGGCGGCTCGCGCAGGAGCTGACGAACCGTGAGCCGACAGGGCTCACCCGCCTCGGCGTGGAGCGCGAGCTGTCGGCCGCTGAAGGTGTCGAGGTGGGCGCGGAGGCCGAGGACCAGGACTGGCGCGCTGAGCTCGTCGAGGAGGACGCCGGCGCCGGCCCAGGCTTCGCGCCGTCCGCGCGCGTCGCTGAAGTCCTCGGTCTCGCTCAGGGCGGCGGCGGCCCGCAGGGCCAGGTTCCCCAGCGGTGTGCCTGGATCGAGGGCGTGAGCGTCGCCGAGGGCCTCGGCCGCCAAGACCGCGAGGCGCACCCCGCGGGCAGGGAGTCGGGCGAGGACCGGGCGGAGATCGTCGACCAGCCCTTGGGCTCGAGGCGGCTCGCGCTCGCTGAGGCGGGTCAGGTAGCCGGTCGCGGGCAGGCGCTCGGCCCACTCCGCGAGGCGCGGGTGGTGCGCGCTGGCCTCGGCCAGGTCGGCGTAGAGCGCGTCCCAGGCTCGCTGGCGAGCCACCGCCAAGGCGCGCCGATCCAGGAGAGGCCCGCCGAGGAGCACAAGGGCCTGGCGGAGGTCCGCGCAGAGGCCGGCTGCGCGGAGGACCTGCTCGAGCTGCGCAGGATCGACCCCGATCGTCCGTCCGCGAGAAGGCCGACGACCGAGGAGTCGGTCGAGGGCGGAGCGCTGTTCGGGGGTGGGGCCGCTGAGGGTGACTCGACCGCCCAACTCCCCGCTCGTCTCCAGCCGACGCCGCAGCCGCTCGACCAGCCACGCCAGGTCCGGTCCCCCCAGAGCCTCGCGCAGCCGCTCTGGGTCGAGCGCGGCCGCGTCGGTCTCGCGCGTCGTGCTCAGGCCGGAGCCTCAACCAGGTCCGGCGCGTCCTGCGGCGCTTGAGCCGGCGAAATCGGCCGCTCGTCGCGCAGCCGCTCGCTGCCATTCCACACCCAGCGAGTGACGTGGACGGCGTCGACGCCGGGAGCGGTGGCGAGCTGGCAGATCGCGAGGGCGGGCAAGGTGGGGTAGCAGCCCCACTCGCGCTCGGAGGTCATGACGAAGTCGAGGTCGAAGGCCTCCATGAGGCCCATGGACTTGGCCCGCATGTCGGCGTCCACCCCCACGAAGGCCTCGTCGAGCAGGATCAAGCGCGGGGCGTGGGCGTCCGCGGAGCGATAGTGAGCCGCGGCCGCCGCCAGCTGCGGGATCGTGAGCGCGATCGCCTTCTCCCCGCCCGAGCCGGTCCCGTGGGTCCGGCGCGTCAGCAGCTGCCAGCGCCCGTCCTGACGGCGGTGGATCCGGAACCTATGCCAGCGGCGGTAGTCGAGCGCCAGGCGGAGCGCCTCCTGCCACGTGCCCCCCGCGCCCTCGCGCAGGTCACGCCGGACCTCCTCGATCCGCTCCTGCAAGAAGTCGCCCAGCGCCTCGCGGTCCTCCAGCGACCAGGTCGCGCTGCTCGAGAGCAAACGCCGTCGAGCCTCGCTGGTCCCCGCCGGTCCGTCCGCCAGGGGCTCCCAGGTGAACTTCAGCTCGACCCCCGTGCTGGTCGGGCAGCGCTGGAGCTCCCGATTCATGTCGGCGACGACCTGCTCCGCTTCGCGCAGACGCTCGTGGAGGTGCGTCGCGATCTCGCCGACGAGGTGCTCCTCGATCACCGCCCGCTCGCGCGCGCTGAGGATCCGCTCTCGCTCCGTGACCTCCCCCGCCAGCTCCTGCTCCAGCTCGAGCGGGCTGAGCGAGCGCCCCTGGTAGGGAACGCTCACCACGAACACGTCGGCCTGCTGGCGCTGGACGGGCTGGTAGCCGTGCACCGAGAGGGAGGTGCCCAGATCCACGAGTTGGCCGTTGAGTTGGCTGCCGACCCGCTCCCAGGCGCGGTCGTCGCAGGCAACTGCTCTCAGGGCCTCCTCCGCGCGCCGCGCGAGGACCACCCCTTCAGCGCGCTCCTCTGCCTGGGGCTGAACTCCAGCGACCGCGAGCAGGCCCGCGTCGACGAGCCCCTCCCAGCGC
>CALDQK010000556.1 GCA_937911525.1 uncultured bacterium | reverse complement strand
GAGACCGAGACCGAGACCGAGACCGAGACCGAGACCGAGGAGACCGAGACCGAGTCCGAGTCCGAGTCCGAGTCCGAGTCCGAGCAGCCCGAGCCCGAGCCCGAGACCGCGGAGCCCAAGCCCGAGCCGAAGCCGCTGCCCAAGCCGGAGGTGCCGCCGCAGCCGCCGCGGCCGCCCAGGCCACCGAGCCCGCCCAAGCCTCAGCGGCCGCAGGGAGGTGAGTCCGATGGCCAGTAGAGGCTCCCTCCTCTCCCCGCTGGCGCTGGTCGCGTTCTGCCTGTTGGGCTCGGGCTGCGTGCCCGCCCTGACCGACCCGGCGCGCGAGGCAGACGCTCACGTGCCCGAGTCCTACTCGGTGGCCGCCGTCCCGAGCGCGACCCTACCCCGTCCCGCTGGCGACGGTCCCGCTGACGACGGCTCGCTGCCCGAGAGCTCCGCCGAGCTGAAGCCCGAGGAGTTCTTCCCCGACCCCGCGCTGCAGGCGCTGATCAAGGCCGCCCTCGAGCACAACCAGGAGCTGAGCATCTCCTCGCTCGAGGTCCTGATCTCGCGCTTCGAGATCCGCGAGAAGGAGGGCGAGTATCTGCCCAAGGCTCACCTCCGCGCGGGCGGCGCCGCCCTGCGCCCCGGGCAGGACGACGCCGAGTTCGAGCACTACAGCAACGGCGCCGACTACGTGCTCGGGCTCTTCGCCTCCTGGGAGCTCGACATCTGGAAGAAGCTGCGCAACGCGCGCAGCGCGGCGGCCAAGCGCTACCTGGCCAGCCTGGCCGGCAAGCGCTTCTTCGTGACCAACCTCGTGTCCGAGGTCGCGCACTCCTACTACGAGCTCCTGGCCCTCGACAGCCAGCTCTCGGTGCTGGCCGAGAACATTCGCATTCAGCAGCAGGCGCTCGAGATCGTGCGCCTCGAGAAGCAGGCCGGGCGAGTCTCGGAGCTCGCGGTCAAGCGCTTCGAGGCCGAGGTGTTCAAGAACCGCAGCCGGCGCTACGTGATCCTCCAGAAAATCACCGAGACCGAGAACCGCCTCAACGTGCTCGCCGGCCGCTTCCCTCGCCGGGTCGAGCGGCGCGCGGGCGGTTTCCTCGACCTCCGCCCGCGCGCGATCGACGTCGGCCTCCCCGCCGAGCTCCTGACCCACCGCCCCGACATCCAGCGCGCAGAGCTCGCCCTGCAAGCGGCCAAGCTCGACGTCGAGGTCGCCCGCGCCAGCTTCTATCCCGCGCTCGAGCTCAACGCCGGCGTGGCGCTCACGCGCGCCTTCGAGTTCGCCGACGCCCCCAGCAACCCCTTCTCCTTCGCCTACCACCTCGCGGCCGAGCTGACCCAGCCCCTCTGGAACCGGCGCGCCCTCGAGGCGAAGTACCGCTCCGCCAACGCCATGCAAATGCAGGCCGTGATCCGCTACGAGCAGGCGATCCTCAAGGCCTACACCGAGGTCCAAAACAAGCTGGCCAAGGTCGGCAACATGGCGCGCAGCTACGACCTGCGAGCCGAAGAGGTCAAGCGCCTGGTCCAGTCGATCGAGATCTCGGCCAACCTCTTCCGCTCCGCCCGCGCCGACTACATGGAGGTCCTGCTCACCCGCCGCGACGCGCTGAACGCGGAGATGGAGCTGATCGAGACCAAGGCCGAGCAGCTCGAGGCCGTCGTCTCGCTCTACCGCGCCCTGGGCGGCGGCTGGCGCTAGCGATCCCGAGCGCGCTGGCGCGTCCTCCTCGGCTTCAGCCGACTCTCGGTCCGAGCTGCCCAGCGAAGGGTCGTCACTCTGCCCGGCGGCTTGGCCGGTCTGGGAGAGACCGGCCCACCCCAGCCAGGCTCCACTTCGGTGGGCGCGAGGCCGTGCTGAGCCAGGAGCGGCCCAGGACACAGGAGCCTCAGCAGCGCGCTGCGCGACCGCACGGCCGCTACTCCCCCTCCTGCTCCAGCGCGCGGTAGCTGGCACGCGCCTGGGCGAGGTTGCGGGCCGAGGCCTGGTCCTCGCGCCACACCTGCTCGAGCTCGGCCTGGTCGGCGACCTGCTGGCCGGTGGCGCCGAAGCCGCGCAGGACGCGCTCGAGCTCGCTGGTCAGGCGGTTGAGGGTTCGGGCGCGGTCGGCGCGGTCGACGAGCTCCGGCGCGATCAGGGCGCGGGTCTCGGTCAGCTGGGCCTGGGTGGCCGAGGCCGTCAGCTCGGCCTGCTCGCTCAGGCGGCGGGCCTCCTCGGCGAAGAGGGTGAAGGCCGGGTCCTCGGAGTTGTTGGCGGCCAGGTCGGCGTTGAGGGCCAGCTGCTTGGCGCGGCGGGCGATCTCGTCGGCGTCGGCCACGATCCCGAACAGCTCGCGCAGGCGCTCGTCGAACTGGCCGAGGAGCTCCGCGCTGGCCTCGGCGCGCCCGCCCTCCAGGCGGAGGTCGACCAGCATTCGCCACAGGCGCGCGGCCGAGATCTCGGCCACGCGGCGGATCGTGTCCTCGCGCACCTCGGCCGCCGAGGCCAGCTCGTTGACGGCCGCCTGGAGGCCCTCGGGGCCGCGCTCCAGGGGCGCGGCGGCCAGCTCGGCGGCGGCCGTGGTGGCCCGCGAGATCGCCTCGCCGACCTTGGCGCCGCGGCGGAGCGCGTCGCTCAAGCCGTCGAGGGCCGCCTTGAGGTTGGTCTTGCTCGCCTCGTAGGCCTCGCGAATGTCGGCCGAGCTGCGCAGGAGCTGGGTCGCCAGCTCGTCGATCTCGACCGAGCCGCGCGCGCCGCGGTCGGCCAGGGTGCGGATCTCGTAGGCCACCCGCTCCAGCCCGCGGTCCTCCTCGCCCAGGCGCGCTGCCTCGACCTGGAAGTTGAGCGCCAGGAGGTCGGTCCGGGTCGCCGACTCCCCCGCGCTGCGGGCCACGTCGCCGATCCGGCGCGCCTGCTCGTCGGTGGGGTCGAGGCTGCGCGCCAAGCCGTCGAGGCGCATCAGCGCGCGCTCGACCTCCTGGCGCGCCCGCTCGAGCGCCCCCTCCAGCTGCGCCGAGATCCGGCTGGCCTCCCTCGCGAAGGCCGACACCTCGTGCCCCCGCTGGCGCTCCTTCGTCACGGTCGCGCTCCCTTCCAGCCGTCTCCAAGCACCTCGAGCAGCGGCGTCAGCGGCCGTCCGTCGACCAGCGGCTCGCCCTCGAGCAGCACCCGCCCGTCGGGTCCCAGCCCCCGCGCGCCGGCGCCCAGGCCCGTGGGCCCGAGCAGGACCCCCGCGTCCAGGTCCAGCACTCCGACTCCTTCGATCGCCTCGACCGCCAGCCCGACCGGCTCGGCCGAGGCGAGCAGGACCACGCCCGCGGTCCCCTGCTCTTCGCCGCTCTTGAGCGCCAGGCGCGCGGCCAGGTCGACCACGGTCACGACCTCGCCCGCGAACTCGCAGATCCCGCGCACGTAGGGCGGCGCCCAGGGCAGACGCGCCCAGCGCCGCGGGCGCTCGATCCCCTGGATCACCGCCACGTCGAGCGCGAAGGGCTGGCCGCCAGCGACGACCTCGAGGACCTTGAGGGTGCTCACGCTTCCTCCTCCCGGGGCAGGCGCAGTCGCTCCGAGCTCGGCGCCTGGCGGGCCAGCAGGAGCCGCCAGGCGTCGATCACGAGCACCAGCCGCCCGTCGCCGAGCAAGGCCGCGCCGTCGATCCCGGGGCAGGCGAAGCGCCGCCCCAAGGGCCGCACGACCACCAGGTCGCGCCGCAGCACGTCGTCCACGATCAGCTCGAGCTCCTCGCGCTCCTGGCCGCGCTGAAGCGGGGCCGGGAGCCGAAGCGCGAAGCGATCGCGCTTGCGCCGCTCGCGCTCGGTCGGGTGCGCGCGGCTGCGGCGCCGGTCCTGGTGGATCCCGATCGCGGGGCCGACCAGCTCGGTCAGGCGAGCCCGACGAACCGAGGGCGCCGCGGGGCGGCCGCTGGCCTCGGTCACGCCTTCGACGCTGCGCAGCGGCAAGGCGAAGATCTCGGGGCCCGAGCGGACCAGGAGCACGCGCGCGGTCGCGGCCGCCGAGGGGACCTCGATCCGCGCCTGCGTCCCCCGCCCCGGCTCGGTCTCGAAGTGCAGGCGCCCGCGCATGTCGCGGATCCGCTCCAGGACCGTGACCAGCCCCACGCCGCGCCCGCTGTCGTCGCTGAC
>CALDQK010000555.1 GCA_937911525.1 uncultured bacterium | reverse complement strand
CAGCGCGGCCGAGGAGATCGAACTCACTCCGACACAGCGAGCCGATCTCGAGCGACGTCTGGCTGAGTATGAGGACGATCCGAGCGGCGGATCCTCCTGGGAAGACGTCAAGGCAAGGATCCGCGCTCGCTAGCCATGCTTGGCCTCGAGATTCGCTCCAGAGCTGAAGCTGACTTGGCTTCGGCCTGGGACTACTACGAAGAGCAGTGGCCTGGACTGGGCGAGGAATTGCTCCTGTGCGTGGAGGCGGCCTTCGACATGGCGCGGAGCGCACCGGACTGGTGCCCAGTCGTCATGGGCCCCGTGCGGCGCTGCCTCGTCCGGCGTTTCCCCTACTGCGTCTACTTCAAGGTCGAGGTAGAGCGCATTGTCGTCCTGGCGGTCTATCACTCGAGCCGGGACCCCGCCGGTTGGCAAGATCGCATGACCTAGGAAGGCCCGCGCGCGGCTCTCAGCGAATCAGCATTGCGTCGCCGTAGCTGTAGAAGCGGTAGCCCTCGCGGACCGCTTCCTCGTAGGCGGCGAGCACCCGCTCCCGGCCGGCGAAGGCCGAGACGAGCATCAGCAGCGTGCTCTTGGGCAGGTGGAAGTTGGTGATCAGCCCCTGCACGGTCTGGAACTCGTAGCCCGGGGTAATGAACAGGTCCGTGCTGCCCTGCGCGACGCCGCTGGCGGCGAAGGCCTCCAGCGTGCGCACGACGGTCGTCCCGCACGCGATCACCGGGCCCGGCGGGTCAGCCAGCAGGGCCTGGGTCGCCTCGGGGACCTCGTAGCGCTCGTGGTGCATGACGTGGTCTTCGACCCGCTCCTCGCGCACCGGCAGGAAGGTCCCCAGGCCTACGTGCAGGACGACCCGCGCGATCGTGACGCCGCGCTCCTCGAGCTTGGCCAGCAGCTCGGGCGTGAAGTGCAGCCCCGCCGTGGGCGCGGCGATCGCCCCCGGCACCCGCGCGTAGACCGTCTGGTAGGTCTCGCGGTCCTTGGCGTCGGCGTCGCGGCGCATGTAGGGCGGCAGGGGCATCCTCCCGCAGCGCTCGGCGGCGGCGAGCGCGTCCTCGTCGTCGGCGAAGGTCACCTCGAAGCGGCCGCCGCCCAGCTTGCCCAGCACGCGCAGGGTGGCCTGCCCCTCCTCGAGCGAGAGCTCCTCTCCCGCGCGCAGGCTGCCGCCGCAGCGGATCAGCGCCTCCCACGCGCCCTTGGTCCCCGGCTCGATCAGGAGCACCTCGACCTTGCCGCCGCTCGCGCGCTGCCCCAGGAAGCGGGCCGGGATCACGCGCGCCTCGTTGAGGACCAGCAGCGCCTGGTCCGGCAGCAGCTCCAGCACGTCGGCGAAGGTCCGGTGCTGAACCTCGGGCGGCAGCCCCCCCTCGCGCTCGAGGACGAGCAGGCGCGAGGCGTCGCGCTCGGCCAGCGGGGACTGCGCGATCTGCTCGGGCGGCAGGTCGAAGTCGAAGTCGCTCAGGAGCACGCGCTACCTCCCCCGGACTTCGACTGGCTCGCCGTGGCGGAAGGCCAGCTTCTCGCGGCTCTCGACCGCGGCCAGCTCCAGCTCGGCCAGGCCCAGCCCCTCCTCGGCGGCCTCGCACTCGGCGATCGTGGACTGCACGGCGGGCCGGCGCGGAGCGAAGAGCGTGCAGCAATCCGGGTGGGGCGCGATCGAAGTCTCGTAGGTCCCGATCGCCTTGGCGCGCCGCCAGATCTCGATCTTGTCCATGCCGATCAGCGGGCGCAGGTAGAGCACGTCGGGCGCGGCTGCCTGGGCCGCGAGCAGGTTCTCGGGCGTCTGACTGGCCACCTGGCCCAGGGCCTCGCCGCCGACGACGGCCTTGTATTTGAACCAGCCCACGAGGTAGCGCGCGATCCGCAGGAAAGAGCGGCGCAGCAGCACCACCCGCAGCCGCTCGGGGCCGCCCTGCATGATCGCCTCCTGGATCTCGGTCGTCTTGACCAGGTAGAGGCGCACGACCTTGGGCGTCCAGCGGCTGAGCAGGCGGGCCAGGGTGACGACCTTCTCGCGCGCCTTGGGCCCGGTCCCGGGCGGGGCGTGGAAGTGGAGCATGTCGCTGTGCAGCCCGCGCTTCATGGCGTGCCAGGCGGCGACGGGGCTGTCGATCCCGCCCGAGAGCAGGGTCAGGGCCTTGCCCGCCGTCCCGACCGGCAGCCCGCGCGGGCCCTCGCGCCCGGTCGTCGTCACGTAGAAGTAGTGCGGCTCGACCTCGATCGTGAGCGTGAACTCGGGCTCGTGGACGTCCACGATCAGCTCGGGCACCGCGTCGTGGACCCGAGTCCCGACCTGGATCGAGAGCTCGGTGCTGGTCGTGGGGTAGTGCTTGTCGCGCCGCTTGGTCGCGACCTTGAAGCGCCGCTTGCCCCGCCCGATCTCCTCACGCGCCAGGCGCACGCAGGCTTCGACCGCCGCGTCGACCTCACGGGGCAGCCGCTCGACCTCGCCCGCGTAGGCGACCCCGAAGGTCCGGCAGAGGACGTCCAGCGGCTCACGCGGGTCGTCCGCGTCGGGCAGCTCGACCCGGATCCGCCCGTCCGCCCGGCGGACCTGCGTCCGCGGGATCTGAAGCGACCAGGCCACGTTGTCGGCCAGCTTGCCTTCGTAGAACCCGCGCCGCCCTCCCTTGAGGGCCAGCTCGTCGTAGCGAACGTGGAGCAGCATGGCGTCCGTTCTAGCGCGCCGCTCGGGAGCGCGACAGCAACACAGCTAGGGCGCGACCGAGTGACCCAGCTCCGCCAGCGCCTCGCGCAGGGCGGCGAGCGTCTGCTCGATCTCGGCCTCGCTCGTCTCGCGCGACATGGCGAAGCGCAGGGCCGAGGTCAGCCGCTCTTCGGGCAGGCCCAGCGCGCTCAATACCGCGCTGGCCTTGCCCTTGCGCGTCCGGCAGGCCGCGGCGGTCGAGACGTAGACCTCGCGCGCCTCGAGCGCGTGCAGGAGGGGCTCGGCCAGCACCCCGGGGAAGCTGGCGTTGAGCAGGCTCGGGAAGGCGTCGCTCGGCGAGTTGATCACGCCGCCCAGCTCCGCGATCCCCGCCCGCAGGCGCGCGTTCAGCTGCTGAGCCCGCTTGCGGAACTCGGCCCGCTCGGCGCGGGCCTTGGCGACCGCGGCCCCGAACCCGACCAGAGTCGGCACCGACTCGGTCCCGCCGCGCAGGCCGCGCTCCTGGCCGCCGCCGCGCACCAGGGGCGCGATCACGAGCCCCTCGCGGATCCGCAGCGCGCCCGCGCCCTTGGGCCCGTGGACCTTGTGGGAGCTGACCGTGTAGAGGTCCACCTCGGGCCCGGGCGCGGGGAGCTTGCCCAGGGCCTGCACCCCGTCCACGTGCACCAGCACTCGCCGCGCGACCTGCTTGGCGGCCCGCGCGATCGCCTCGACCGGAAACACTTGCCCGGTCTCGTTCTGGAGGTGCATCACCGAGACCAGCACCGTCTGGGGCGTGACCGCCGCCGCCACGGCGGCCGGGTCCAGGCCGCGCTCGGGGTCGACCGCCAGCTCGCAGACCCGGATCCCCTCGCGCTCCTCGAGCAGGCGCAGGGCCTCGCGCACCGAGGGGTGCTCCAGGTTGGTCGTGACCACGTGGTCGCCGCGCTTGCGGCGGGCCAGCACCGCGCCCGTGATCGCGAGCGCGTTGGCCTCGGTCCCGCCGGAGGTGAACACGACCTGGCTCGCCTCGCAGCTCAGGGCGCGGGCGACCTGCTCGCGGGCGCGGGTGATCGCGGCGTCGGCCTCGGCGCCCAGGCGGTGCAGGCTGCCCGGGTTGCCGAAGCGCTCGCGCAGCCAGGGCAGCATGGCCTCGAGCGCCTCGGCGTCGAGGCGCGTCGTGGCGGCGTTGTCCAGATAGATCACGACAGCGACCCGCCCTCGGGGCGCGAGCAGAGGGCGAAGCCGATCAGCTTGTAGAGCAAGCGCGCGCCCACGTTGGCGTCCCACTCGCTCTCGCCCTTGGGGTCGGGCGCCACCTCGCACAGGTCGAAGCCCACGATCTCGCGGCCGCTCTCGGCCACGGCCCGCAGGAGCGAGGTCGCCTCGGCCCAGCTCAGGCCACCTGGGACCGGGGTCCCGGTGTGGGGGCACAGGGCCGGGTCCAGGCCGTCCACGTCGAAGCTGACGTAGACCTGCTGGGGGAGCGCGTCCACGATCTCGCGCAGGAGCGCGATCCAGGGGCAGCCGCGCTGCAGCTCGCGCCGCAGGAGGGGGTCGGGGAAGGCGCGGAAGCGCTCGTCCTCGCCCAGGATCCGCTGCTCCGACTCGCAGAGGTCGCGGTAGCCGACGCCGACCACGCGGGCCACGCCCGGGATCCGGTCCGCCACGTTGCGAATGATCGAGGCGTGGGACCAGGTGAAGCCCTCGTAGGCCAGGCGGAGGTCCGCGTGGGCGTCGACGTGCAGGATTCCGAGCCCGGGCCAGCGCTCGGCGCAGGCCTCGATCGCGGCGAAGGGCACGCTGTGGTCGCCGCCCAGCACCCCTACCAGGCGCCCCTGGTCCAGCCACTTGCGCGTCTCGGCGCCCAGCCAGGCGTTGAGCTCCTCCTGGATCCCGCTGACCTTGGCCGCGGCGGCGCGCAGGGCCGGGTCGGCGCCGACGCCGTCGTTGTCGATCACGGGCTGGGCGTGCTGGCAGGCCTGCTCGTTCCAGGCGCGCACGCGCGGGTCCTCGGCGAGGAGCGCGATCCCGGCCTCGTAGGGGCGGCCGGTCTCGAGGTCGAAGAGGTCGAGCTGGTCGCTGGCGGCCAGGACCGCCGCGGGGCCCTGGGCCGTGCCGCGGCCGTAGCTGGTGGTCGCCTCGAAGGGGACGGGGATCACGATCACGCCCGCCTCTTCCGGCGAGCTGCCCAGCCCGAAGAGACCCTCTCCGCCGGGTCCCTCGATCGCGTCTAGAGAGTCGTCGGTCACGCTGCCACCTCCACGCGGCCGGCCGCGGGTGGTGCGAGAGGGCTGCTCTTTAGAAGGGGCACCCGCAGCGCGGGTCGTCGCAGTCCTTGCGCAGGTACATGCCGCTCTCGACATCGAGGGGCGAGGGCTTCTCGCATTTGGGACAAGGCGGCGCGAACGCGTTCACGTCCATCTCGAAGCCCTCGGGGAGCTTCTCCTTGCCCTCGTCCATAGACGAGGCGGTCTCGAGCAGCTCGCGGTGTGGATAGAGGAGCCACACCTCCGCTCGGGAGCTGTCGCCGCTGATCTCGATCAGCCGCCCGTCCTCGTGCCGGTACAGGATCTTCATCGCTCAGCAACTTATCCGAAGGGCCAGGGGATGCCAGTCGCAACCGGGGTCAAGCTGCAGGTGGGACCCTGGGGTCCACACTGCCGAAGAATTGTCACTTCTCTCGACCCTCGCCAACCAGTATGAAGGGTGAGGCAAATCCTACCTTTCTGGCTCGGATTTGCGCGCAGGGGACCGCCATGAAGATCGCCTTCATCATTCCGCCCGAGACTCACTCGATCGAGTCCTCCGTTCCCAAGGGAATCGAGGGCGGCAAGGGCGTGTATCCCAAGCTGGGGCTGCTCTACGTGGCCGGCTTCGTCGAGCAGGAGCTCGCGATCCGGCCCGAGTTCATTGACTGCCCCGCCGAGCGGATCGCCTACGAGGGCCTCGAGAAGCGCCTGCGTGAGGTCGCGCCCGACGTGGTCGGGATCTCGACGCTGACCTTCAACCTGATCGACTGCTGGAAGACGGTCAAGCTGGTCAAGCGGGTCCACCCCAACGCCAAGGTCGTGATCGGCGGCCAGCACGTGACCCTCTACCCCGACGAGACCCTCGGGCTCGCGGGCGTCGACTACATCGTGCACGGCGAGGGCGAGCGGACCTTCGTCCGCCTGGTCCAGGCCCTCGAGGCGGGCGGCGACCCCGACGTCCTGCGCGAGATCCCCGGGCTGGGCTTCTACGAGGAGGGCCAGCCGGTGATCCACCGCGCCCAGGACCGCCTCGACGACCTCGACCGCCTCGCGATGCCGGCCCGCCACCTGGTCGACCTCAACAACTACGACCACATCGCGGCCGAGGGCGATCGCCTGGCCACCATGCAGACCTCGCGCGGTTGCCCCGCCAAGTGCCTGTTCTGCGATATCCGCATGACGAAGTTCCGCAAGCGCTCGGCCGAGAACGTGCTCGAGGAGCTGCGCTACCTCGCCGACCGCGGCGTGGACGACATCTTCTTCGTCGACGACACGATCACGATCGACCGCAACCGGCTCTACGAGATCTGCGACCTGATCAAGAAGAGCGGCCTCGACCTGCACTTCAAGGTCTCGGCCCGCGTCGACACGGTGAAGCCCAAGCTGCTCGAGGCCCTGCGCGAGGCCGGCTGCTACCGGATCCACTACGGGGTCGAGTCGGCCACCCCGCGCCTGCTCAAGTATCTCCAGAAGCAGGTCACCCCCGAGAAGGTCGCCCAGGCCTTCCGCTGGACGCGCGACGCGGGGATCGGCAGCTTCGCCTACTGCATGATCGGGATTCCGACCGAGACCAAGCAGGAGATGATGAACACGGTCGACTTCGCGATCGCGCTCGACCCGGACTACGCCCAGTTCTCGATCTGCACTCCTTATCCCCGCACGGCCCTCTACGAGTCCATGCTGACCATGGGCCACATCAGCGAGGACTACTGGCGCGCCTTCGCGACCAACCCGTCCGAGGACTTCCGGGTCCGCTTCTGGAACAAGCTCTACTCCGAGGACGAGCTGCGCGAGCTGCAGGCCGAGGCGCACCGCCGCTTCTACAGCCGCGCCCGCTACATCGCGCGCCAGGTCAAGCGGGTCCGCTCCTGGGACGACCTCAAGGCCAAGGCCCAGGTCGGCGCCAAGATCCTGCTCGGGCAGCTCAAGTAGCACCCGCTCCAGCGCGTGTAACGGCGTTGACGGCCGCGGCGCCGCTGGAGACAGGTCGGCTCGTCTAAGTCATTGCGCTGCTGACCACTTAGGTGGCATGAGCCCTGCTGTATCCAGGGCATGAAGATCATGCTGCGCAACCAGAGCCTCGCTCGTCGCGCCTGCCCCCTGTGCTGGGAGCGGGTCGAGGGCGCTCTGTCCGCGCAGCGCTCGTGCGGCGCCTGCGAGGCGACCTACCACCAGGCCTGCGTGCAGGAGATGATCCGCGGCAGCGCCTGCCCGACCATGGGCTGCGGGGCCTCCCTCCGTGGGATCCAGGCCCCGCCCCGGATTCGCGTGCGCTCCCGGACCTCACGCGAGGTGCGGGAGGTCGCCCCAGGCGAGCCTCGGGTCGAAGAGACGCCGCGGCCGGTGTGCTCGGGGACCCTTTGCACGTCGAGGGTCTCGCCTGCGCTCGAGCGGATGCTTTGGCCCATGGTCCTGTGCGGCGAGTGCAGCAGCCGCCTGCTGGTGGTGTGCGTCTCGTTGCTGGTCAGCGTCCTGATCCTGGTCGCCGCGTGCTGAGGGAACAGATCGTGTTCAGCGCCCGCGAGGACGTGGGGCTCGCGCTCTGTCCCCTCTGCCGCGAGCCCGTTGCGCAGCTCGAGTCGGGCTGCACGGTCTGCGCGGCCCACTTCCACCGCGCCTGCCTGGCTGAAATGCGCCCTCGGGGCTGCACGACGCTGGGCTGCGCGGGGGAGGTGCGCGCCAGGATCCAGGTCAGGCCCCGCGAGCTCGGGCCCTTGCCTGGGATCTACGGGCGAGTCTTCACTCGGGAGCAGCAGGCCGACTTGATCCGCCAGATCGCGCGAGACCTGGATCGGAGCGAGGAGTTCGTCTACGACGCGCTCTGCTCGAGCCACGCGGAGCGCGTAGCGAGCTCGAGCGAGGCGGTGTTTCACCCGGTCGAGCCTGACCTTGGCCGGAGCGAGGAGGTCGAGGAGGTCACGTTTGCCGCGCTGGGTTCGGAGCGCGACGCGAGCTCGAGCGAGCGGGGCTCGTCGAGGGCGCGAGACCTTGGCCGGAGCCCCGACTTCATCTGCAACGCGATCGACTCGGGGCGCCAGGAGCGCGCAGAGGAACCCGACCTCGAGGAGGAGGAGCTCAGCCTGGCCGATCGAGCGATCCTGGCCGCCTTCTTCGCGTTCATGATCGCGGTGGCCGTAACGGTGGTGTGGTCCTTCGTCGGCATGGGTTTCGTGCTCTACGAGTCGATCCCCAAGCTCTTCGTGCTCTACGGCAGCTGAGGAGCCCCTTCGCAGGTTGGAAACGCTCGCGGGGGCGATAGATTCGCCCCATGAGCGAGACCTTCCGTCGGTTCACCGGGACCCCGAGCTACCTCACCAACGAGGCGCTCGAAGCCGCCGTCAACTGCGCGCTGACCCTCCGCCGCCCCCTGCTGATCAAGGGCGAGCCCGGGACGGGCAAGACCCTCCTGGCCGAGGCGATCGCCGAGGCGCTCGAGACCCCGCTCCTGCGCTGGCACGTCAAGTCGACGACCCGCGCCCAGGACGGGCTCTACGTCTACGACACCGTGCAGCGCCTCTACGACTCGCGCTTCGGCGACGGGGACGTGAAGGACATTCGCCAGTACATCAAGCACGGCCCGCTGGGGAAGAGCTTCCTCGCCGACGAGCAGGTGGTGCTCCTGATCGACGAGGTCGACAAGGCGGACATCGAGTTCCCCAACGACCTCCTGCACGAGCTCGACCGCATGCGCTACTACGTCAACGAGACGGGCGACGAGGTCGTGGCCAAGCACCGGCCGGTGGTGGTGATCACCTCCAACAACGAGAAGGAGCTGCCCGACGCCTTCCTGCGGCGCTGCGTGTTCCACTTCATCGACTTCCCCGAGCCCGAGCTCATGCAGCGGATCGTGGCTGTCCACCACCCCGACCTCGAGGAGAAGCTGCTGACCCAGGCGCTCGAGGCCTTCTACGAGCTGCGCAAGCTGCAGCGCCTGCGTAAGCGCCCCAGCACCAGCGAGCTGATCGACTGGATCGCGGCCCTGCGGGCCGCCGGGATCACCAAGGTCCTGATGGAGAAGAACCTCCCCTTCCTCGGCGCTCTGCTGAAGAAGGAGCAGGATCTGGCCGCCTTCGAGCAGTTCTTCAGCAGTCCTGGTAAGCGGCGCTGGAGCCGCTAGCAGCGGACCCCAGACTCCGCTATGGTCCTCCCCCCGGAAGGTCTGGGAGGACTCCATGCGCTCGCTCGTCGCCTCCTTCGTGCTGCTGGCCCTGCTCGCAGGCGCCCCGCTCCTGCTCGGACAGGACGCGGCCGCCAAGCTGAACCTCGACATCGAGGTCCCCGACCACTGGGTGACCGAGCTCGTCAGCCTCGAACAGGAGGGCGGACAGGCGATCCGCGCCGTGTCCCCCGACAAGCGGCTCGAGGCCCTGCTCTACCTGGCCGACCCCCTCAGCACCGCCCAGCGCGAGGCCCTGCGCGCTCCCGAGCGAGGCGCCGTCGAGCTGCTCCTGCCGCTCGTCGCCCGGCTCTGCCCGCGCGCCCGCGGCGCCGACCTGGCCCGGGCGGAGGTCGTCTACGACGCGCTCCCGCTCGGCGGTGAGCTCGCGCCCGCCGCGCGGATCCGCCTCCCCTACGGCAAGGGCGCCTTCGTGAGCGTCCACGTGGCCGCGCTCCAGCGCGGCGAGGCTGCCTTGCTGGTGGCCCTCGTCGACGCGGGCGTGCGCGGCAAGCTGCCGAGCCCGGCCCGCGTCGAGGCGATCCGCCAAGCCACCGACATGCTGTGGAAGCTGCGCCTCGCGCCGGCCAAGCAGCGCTGAAGCCAATCCCTCACTACTGGAGAGACCAAGTGAAACGAGTTGCTCTGACCCTCTGCGCGCTCCTGACCCTGGGCGGCCTGGCGAGCGCCAGCGACGCCGCCATGGGCGAGAAGCTGGGCGACGACTACAAGTCCGCCAGCCCCAAGGACAAGTGCATCAAGATCGCCGTCGCCTACGCGGACAAGGTGTTCAAGGGCTCCAAGGAGACCCGCGCCGCCCAGGCCGCGATCGACGAGATCTTCCTGGCCTACGTCAACAAGGGCGAGACCAGCGAGGCCAAGCTCAAGCTCCTCGGTGAGCTGCGCAACCAGACCGAGACCGAGTGCAAGGCGCTCAACGACGCGCGCCGCAAGGAGAACAAGAAGGCCCCCTACGTGCGCCACAAGGAGCCCAACAGCAACCTGCAGCTGGCCGTGCTGCAGAGCTACGTGGTCGACACCGCGGGCCCGACCCCCAGCCTCGACAAGCTCGGCTGCCTGAAGCTGGTCCGCGAGTGCACCTCGTGGTTCGCCAACAACAGCCTGGTCCTGGCCTACCTGAGCGAGGCCCTCGCCCGCGACGAGGCCTACGCCAAGGCCGACCACGCCGGCAAGCTGACGATCATTCGCGACCTGGCCGTGGACAAGAAGCTGATGTCCGACCAGGAGCGCAAGTACCTGGGCAAGGCCGTGCTCTCGGACTGGATGACCCACGAGCTCAAGGGCGGCAAGAACGCCGACCAGCTGCTCGAGGCCGTCAAGGCGCTGGGCAAGAAGGGCTTGATCTGCTTCTTCACCCGCAGCTGGGCCGAGGGGATCCTCAAGCAGCTCAAGCTCGTCCGCTAGCTAAGCGCGCGCGCGCCTCTGCGAAGCGTCGGCGAAGCCGCTCCCCCCGGGAGCGGCTTCGCTCGTTCCGGAGGAGCAGCCCTGGGGCCGGTCCCTACTCGAGGAAGGTGTCGCGCGAGATCCCGTGGCGGGCCATCAGCCGCTGGAACATTTGCCGCGACACGCCCGCCTCCTGGGCCGCCTTGGTCACGAGCCCGCCGTGGCGCTGGAGCAGCTCGGTCACGTATTCCTGCTCGAAGCGGGCCGTGGCGACCTTGCGCGCCTCCTTGAGCGGCAGCACGCCCACCGCGTCTTCGGGCGCGGCGGCCAGGTCGAGGTCGGTGACGGTAATGAAGGGCGGCTCGGCGGTGACCGCCGCGCGCTGGATCCGCAGGGCCAGCTCGCGCACGTTGCCGGGCCAGCGGTAGGCGCGGATCGCGGCCAGGGCCTCGTGGGTGAAGCCGACGACTCGGGGCGAGTTGGCCGCGCTGCGGGCCCGCGCCAGGAGCAGGCGAGCCAGGTGCTCGGTGTCCTCGCGCCGCTCGCGCAGGGGCGGGACCTCGAGCGGGAAGGCGTTGAGCCGGAAGAGCAGGTCCTCGCGGAAGCTGCCCTCCTTGACCATGCCCGCCAGGTCGCGGTGGGTGCAGGCCACGACGCGCACGTCGACCTGGATCCGCTCGCCGCTCCCGACCGGGAGCACGGTCTGCTCCTCGAGGAAGCGCAGCAGCTTGGGCTGCAGGGCCAGGGGCAGCTCGCCGACCTCGTCCAGGAGCAGGGTCCCGCCGTCGGCGCGGCGCGCCAGGCCCTCGCTGTCGGCGGTGGCGCCGGTGAAGGCCCCCCGCACGTGGCCGAAGAGCACGCTCTCGAGGAGGGACTCGGGCACGGCGCCGCAGTCGACGACCACGAAGGGCGCGTGGCGGCGGCGGCTCTTGGCGTGCAGGTAGCGCGCGCACACCTCCTTGCCGGCGCCGGTCTCGCCCGTGATCAGGACCGTGAGGTCCGCGTCGGCGACCCGCTCCAGCCGGCGCAGCGCGTCGTCCATGGCGGGGCTCAGGGCCAGGGGCCGCTCGGGCTCGTCGTCCTTGCCGGCGCGCAGGCGGGTGTTCTCCTGCTCGGCCCGCTCCCGCTCGGCGGCCTCCTCCTGGAGGTGGCGCGAGCGCTCGAGCGCGATCGCGCACTGGGCGGCCAGGGCCTCCAGCAGGAGCTGCTCGCGCGGGCCGAAGTCGCCCACGGCCTGGCGGCTGTCCACGTAGATCACGCCGCGCACGGCGCCGCGCAGGCGGATCGGGACGCACAGGATCGAGCGCAGGTCGTGGGCGCGCATGCTCTGGCTGGCGCGCTCCATGTCCTCGTCGCCGGTGATCGCGATCGGGGTGCCGCGCTCGAGGACCTGCTGGGGGATCGACTGGCTGGTGCCCTCGACCCGGGGCAGGTCGCTCTCGCCGGCGCCGCGGGCGACGGTCGTCTCGAGCTCGCCCGTGGCCCCACGCATCATCAGGAGCCCGCGCTCGGCGCCGGTCAGCTCCAGCACCCGGTCCAGGATCGTCGGCAGCAGCTCGAGCGGGTCGAGGTGGCGGTGCAGCTCCGCGATCGTGTCGAGCAGCAGCTCGAGCGCGCGCAGCCAGGCCGCGTCGTCGTCGCCGGGGCCGGCGGCGCTCTCGCTCAGGGTCGCGCTGAGGACGACCCGCAGCTGGTGCACGCCGACCTGGAGCAGGTCCCCGTCGCTGAGGGATCGCGGCTCGTGCGGCGTGAGCGCCTCGCCGTTGACGCTCGTCCCGCGGGTGCTCCCCACGTCGACGAGCTCGTAGCCGCTCCCGCTGCGGCGCAGCTCGCAGTGGCGTCGCGACACGCCGGCGCCGGAGAGCACCAGCGCGTTCTCCTTGGTCCGGCCGATCGGGAAGGGATCCCGGTCGACCGGGATGTCGCGCGACTCGAGCTGCAAACGCGCCTGCATGGGGCCCACCTTACCCACAAGCGCGTGGCCCGCCCTGGAAGGGCGGGCCACGCTGACGTCGAGGGAGTCGTTGGTAAAGAAGGCGCCGCTCACTGCGGCGACGCCTTCGGGGGGAAGGTCAGGGAGTGAGCACGGCGACCGCGCGCTTGGCGGTCAGGGTCGAGGACGCGTCGGTCCAGCGGCCCACGGCGCGGACGTGGCGCAGGCCGGCGCCCGCGTCGATTCGCTTGCGCAGCTCGGCCTCCCAGTTGGCGAAGCTGTTGAAGAGGGTCAGGGTGAAGCCCTGGCGGATCGCGAAGAAGCCCTGGGTCCCGTCGCCGGCGAGGGTCGGGCTCTGGCTGAGGGTCGTCGGCGCGACCAGGCCGCGGTCGATCGACTTGACCAGGGCGCCCGAGACGTCGAAGGCGAGCGCGCTGCCGCTCTGGATCGGGGCGGTGGCGGCGGGGACCCAGCGCAGCCGCAGCAGCGAGGCCGCGTCGGTGCGGTCGACCACGCTCTCGGCGTTGAAGGTCGCGCCCGTCGGGGTGGCGCTGCTGACCGGGGCGAAGAAGCCGCGGACCACGACCGGGCTGCCGCTGGTGATCGAGGCCAGGCCCAGGCCGCCCGTGCTGCACACGATCCCGTCCAGGTCACCCTGGGCCACGCCGCCCACGTCGAGGTCGAAGGCGGTGGCGCTGCGGCGGCCGATCCGGGTCACGTCGACGGTCAGGCTCCCGTTGGGAGGTGCGGCGGCGGCGCCCTGGAGGTCGGTCACGATCAGGCGCACGAAGCCGGCCCCGCTCTGGGTCAGGTCGAGGGTCGAGCCGCTGAAGCGCCCGTAGGCGAGGATCCGCTGGCCGACGTTGATCGCGTCGGTGGTCAGGGTCCCGCCCTGCACGCCGCGCTTGGCGACCTTGGTCTCGGCCAGCGAGGTCTGGAGCGTGACCGTGTCGTTGAAGGTCACCGAGCCGGCGCCGCGACGGACGGCCACGCCGCGCAGGGTGAGGGTCGTGTCCTGGCCGGGGCCAGCGCTGCGCGCCACGACGAGGCCGCCGACCTCGTCGAGGTCCTGGGGCAGGAGCACGACCTCGGTCGCGGTCTGGGTCCGGCTGAGCGGGTTCACCTCGCCCTTGGTCACGATCAGGGTGTCGTCCCCCTTGGCCTGGAGCGCGTCGAAGCCGGCCTGGCCGGTCAGGACCTGGCCGCCGAGGTTGAACACGGTCGCGGGGCCGGTGCTGACGGTCAGGCTGCCGCGGCTGACGAGGCCCAGCCCGCGGCGGACGTCGAGCGAGAAGGTGGCGCTGCTGGTGAAGCCGCTGGCGAGGCCGGGCACGCGGGCCGCCTTGGGCTGGGCCGGGTTGATCGAGGCGAAGAACACGCTGTCGACCTCGACCTGGTTGGCGCCCGCGTCGACCATCAGCGACTGGTCGAGGTCGAAGTCGACCTCGGCGAAGTAGCCCTTGCGGGCGCCCACGGCGAAGCCGCCGTTGGGGAACTGGATCTGCAGCTCCTGGCGCCCGCTGAGCGGCGCGCCCTTGCTGTCGACCAGGGAGGCGGGCGTCGAGCTGCCGTTGATCCGCACCATGGCGCCCCCGAAGTCGAGGGTCATGAAGGCCTGGGTGTAGTTGCCCACGGGCAGGGAGGCGGCCGCGATCACCTCGCTCACGCTCACGAGCTGGGCGAAGTCGACGCGCGCGGTCTGGGGCAGGACCTCGACGCTGGCCCCGTCGCTGCGCTCGAAGCGGAAGGCGACGATGTCGACCTCGAACACGTCGATCTCGTCGGTGGCAGCGTCGGTCACGGCCAGGGTCAGCTCGCCGGTGTCGGTCGCCGCGGCGGTGGTCGTGCCGCTGCCGCCGCCGGAGCTGCTGCCGCTGCAGCCGGCCGCGAGGGCGCCGGCCACGAGGACCGCGAAGGTCGAGCTGAGCAGGGAGGTGGTCTTCATAGGGGGTGTCTCCTCTCGGGCTCCGTCTCTCTCGCGGGCCCTGTGCTGAGCTCCTTCCGTTGCGATCCCGGGGCCAACCGACGCGCGCAGGACTTAGGGCGGTCAGGGGGAACTCAGCGGTGGACACGGGCTCGGCTCGAGTCGCCAAGCAGCCGGGGGCTTTCTCTAAGCCCTGTTGGTTCGGTGCCTTGCGCGATGGAAACCACCGGTGGACGTGCGCGAGGGCCTGGGTAAAGGCATGGTTTCCACCCGCTCGCCTCGACCCGCCCGGCGAAACCCGAGCCCCCGCTGGCCGTTAGGCTCAGCATGAGGACGCCTGTCGTGTCGGAGACCACCACCCTCGGCCCCTACGTGTTGCTCGAGCGGCTCGACCCGCGCGCGGAGGTCTACCGCGCGCGCCACGAGGTGTTGGACCGCGAGGTGGTGGTCAAGCTCGCCCGACGCGACCCGCAGGACGAGGAGGCCTGGCACCGCTTCGAGCGCGAGGCCCGCGCCGCGGCGCGCGTCGATCACCCCGGCGTGGTGCGCGTGTTCGACTTCGGCCAGGCCGAGGAGGGGCTGGCGTACCTGGCTCAGGAGCTGGTCCCGGGCGAGTCGCTCCGTTCGCGCCTGGAGCGCGGGACCCTCGGCGCGAGCGAGTGGCTGCGCGTGGCCCGCGGCCTCGCGGCGGGCCTGGGCGCGATCCACGCGGCGGACCTCGTGCACCGCGACCTCAAGCCCGAGAACGTGGTCCTCGACGAGAACGAGCAGCCCAAGGTGATCGACTTTGGCCTGGTGCGCGACCTCGACTCGGGCTCGCGGGTCACGGGGAGCAACCAGCTCGTGGGCACCCCCCTCTACGCCGCGCCCGAGCAGGCTCGCGGAGACTCCCACAGCGCCGCGCCCGCGGCCGATATCTACGCGTTGGGCTGTCTGCTGCACGAGGCCTGGGTCGGCCGCGTGCCCCACGCCAGCGGGACGCGTCGCCTGCGCGACTTCCTCCGCCGCCGCGCCCAGGGCAACCTCGAGCTGGCGGAGAACGCGCCCCTGCCGGCCCTGCTCGCAGCGATGCTCGCGCCCGAGCCCGAGGAGCGCCCCGACGCCAAGGCCGCGCTCCACGTGCTCAACAGCAAGACCGAGCAGGATCTGCTCGGGGGCCAGGCGGCGGTCGCCACGACCCGCGTCGACCTCGAGCGCGTGCAGCAGGAGGCGGCTCCTGCGCCCTCCAACCGCGCCGAGCTGCTGATCCCGCTCGCGGTCCTGGCGGGCTTGGCGCTGCTGACCTCGCTCGCAGGCTTCGCGGGAGCGCGCGCCTTCGCGCCCGCTAGCCCCACCCCGCTGGCGGCTCAGGACGAGCTCGTTCCCCTCGCCGAGTCGAGCCCCGCTCCCAGCGCGCTGGCCTCCCTCCCTGCCAGCATGGCACACGCCAGCGAGGGGCCCGCCAGCGAGTCGCCTGCGCAGACGCCAGCCGCCAGCCCCGCGCCCTCACCCGATTCGATCGACCAGGCCTTGGGCTACCTGCGCGAGCAGCGCTGGGTCCAGGCCTCCGGCGCGCTGACGGGGGCGCGCGGGCCCGAGGCCGAGGCCGCGCGCTGGCTGACGGGCCTCCTGGCTC
>CALDQK010000554.1 GCA_937911525.1 uncultured bacterium | reverse complement strand
CGAAGAGCGCGCGAGCGCCGAGCAGCCCCAGACCCAGCCCCACGAGGAGGGCCGCCGCCGCGACCAGGAGCGCCGCGCGCGGGAAGACCAGCACCCGCCCCTCGCGCCCCTCGCGCTCCTCGCGCTCGTCTCGTCCCGCGCCCTCGGCGCCCGCGCCCGCTGCGCGAGCGCGCTCGCTGACCCAGGCCGCGAGGTGGGCCGGGACCGCAGGCTGCTCCAGCTCGACCGGCTCGGCCAGGGGGTCGCGCTCGGCCGCAGCCGCGGCCCGCTCGCGGACCCACTCGCGCAGGTGGGCTGGCGCCTCGACCGGCTCCAGCCCGCCCGCGAGCAGCTCCCCGCCCTCATTGTCCTCGTCTTGGTGCTCGTCCTCGTGCTCACCCTCGGCCCTCGGCGGGTCGGCCGCGAGGTCGCGCACCCAGCCCTCGAGCGACTCGGGCAGCGCGCAGGGCTCGAGCTGGACCGGGTCCGCGAGGATCCGCTCCAGCTCGGCCCGCGCGCGCGCTAGCTCGGGTTCGTCGCGGCAGCGCTCCTCGAGCGCCGCGGCGTCTTCGTCCGACAGGAGCCCCTCGAGCAGCTCGCTGAGCAGAGCTTCGTCGCGCTCTTGCGTCACGAGAGCACCTTCGCCTTTCGTAGCTGGGCCCGCGCCCCGGCTCGGACCTTGGCGCGGATCCGGTGCACCTTGGAGGTGATCGCGGCGAGGCTCCGCTTGCGCGCCCGGGCCAGGTCCTTGAGCCGCACCCCCTCGACGGTGTGCAGCAGGAAGAGCTCGCGCTCGTCGAAGTCCAGCTCGTCGAGGGCCAGGTCGATCGCGCGCCGTCGCGCGCGCTCCCAGTCGTCGTCCTCGGCGGGGATCGCGGGCGGCTCGTAGGTCAGCGGCTGGGCCGGGTCCCGCCGCCGGTAGAGGTCACGGACCACGTTGCTCGTGATCCGCAGCACCCAGCTGTCGACCCGCTCGGGGCGCTCGAGGCGGGGCAGGTTGCGCAGGATCCGCAGATAGGCCTCCTGGGTCGCCTCTTCGGCCAGGGCCGCGTCGCGGCTGAGCCGCAGCGCGAGCCCATACACGCGCGGCAGGAAGGCCAGCGCGAAGGCCTCGAGGTCCTCGGGCTGGCCCTCGACCGCCCGCAGGACGCTGCTCTCGCTCAGGTCGCTCAGCGCTGGCTCCAGTCGAAGATGAAGGGACCCTCGAAGAAGGGGCCGTCGTCCTGGGGATCGATCACGGTCTCGGGGAGGCCGTCGGCAAGCCCGACTCGAAAGCTGCCCGCGCCGCCGCGGCCGTCGCCGCCGTAGCTCCTCCCACCCATGCTGTCATAGGCCAAGGACCAGGAGCTGCCCTCCACGTAGCGGTCGGTGCGCGGGTTGTAGGCCAGGCTGCTGTTGATCCCGAACACGTGCCCGCCGGGGCCGATCGAGACGCTGGTGAAGGTCGGGTCGTGGCGCACGCGCAGGAGCGCGCCCCAGAGCAGCTCGAACTCGGTCCGCGGCTGCGAGGTGACGCGGTCCATCACGATCGTGACGTGGCTCCCGTCGACGTCGCGCAGGAGGAGGGTCGTAGACTCGTCGTCCTCCTCCCTCTCCTCTTCCTGGCGCATGTCCTCGCGCATCTTCTCGAGGCTGTGCACCATGGCCTCGTAGGGGTTGTGACCGACCTCCTTGACCGCCTCGCCCACCGGCGCCAGGACCTGGAGCGGGCGCATGCCGTGGATCCCGAAGGTCGAGTCGGGGGAGACCCAGGTGATCAGCGCGCCGCCCATGGGCGAGGTCTTGGGCCGCAGGTGGGGCGGGAGGCTGTCGACGCGGACCGCGGAGAAGCCGACCTTGCGCGTCAGCTGGGGCTCCCAGGGGCGGGCCGCCACCGGCGTCGGCCGGCCGACCTCGCGCAGCACGAGCCGGCGCTGGCCTTCGCGCTCGAGCTCCAGGTAGAGCACGACCCAGCCCAAGCCGTAGCCGCGCAGGCTGGCCAGGTCGCGGACGGCGTGGGGCCGCAGCTGCCTGCGCTCGAGCGGGGTCCAGCCGACCAGGGCCTCGATCAGGACGTCGAGCTTGTGCTCGTAGTCGGCCAGGTGGGCGAAGCGCTCGCGGTCGTCGTCGACGAGGGCCGCCGAGACCGGCAGGGCGCGCAGGAGGCGGTCGCCCTCGCGCAAGGGAGAGGCGGCGTCGAGGCGACCGGTCACGACGACGCCCGAGTCGACCTCAGCCAGGCTCGCCCCGAGGGCCGCCTCGAGGTCGCCGCTCGGCGAGCGGGCCACCAGCGCGCCGTCGACGTCGATCGAGAGCTCGTAGCCGCCGACGGTCTCGAGCGCAGAGCTGGCCGGCAGGGAGCTGAGGTCCATCGGGGCCTCGGAGGTCAGCGTGCAGCCGCAGACGAGCGGCAGGAACGCGAAGAGAGGAGCGAAGTGCTTCATCGGAGGAGTCCTCGTGGAGTGCGGGTGCTTGCTTAGCCGGGGAAGAGGTCGGAGCCGAGGGAGAGGAACCAGAACAAGCGGAGGCGGCTCTGGGACTCGCCCGTGAGGGGGTCGGTCTCCGACTCCCAGGCGATCAGGTCGAGCAGGACGCCCCACTCGGTGCGGTCGAGGTAGCGCTTGCCGTCGGTGACGTAGGCCGAGCGCGCGTTGAAGACCCAGCCGAGGGGGCCGAGCTTGAAGCCGCCTCCGGTCGTGCTCCCGGCGTAGGTGACCACCGCGGGAATGCTCCAGTGGGAGACGTCGCGCACGCCCTCCTGGCAGGCCTCGGCCACGACCTTGGCTTCGCGCCCGTCGAGGTGGACCACGCTGAGGGAGATCCGCTCGCGCTCCCAGAGGGCCCGCTCGACCTCAGCGACCTCCTTCACCGGGCGCTCGTCGACGGCGGTGATCCGGTCGCCGCAGCGCAGACCCGCGATCGCGAGGGGCGAGGCGAGGTCGACCGCCGAGACGACGACGCCGCCCTGCGGCGCCGAGCTCGGCCGCCAGACCTCGGGGAGCGGCGCGACGTCGATCAGGACCACGCCGTAGCGGCGGTCCTCCTGGCCGCGGGGGAGCTCAACGGGGCGGTCGTAGATCCGCGGGCGACCGTGCTGGTCGAAGCTGAGCGGCTGGTCCTCGTCGTCGCCGAGGCGGTGCAGGGTGCCGGCGAGCTCGACCTGCTGGGTGCGGGCGCCGACGCACCCGCTCGCGCAGGCGGCGAGGAGGACGAGGGCGAGGAGGTGGGGCGTGCGCTTCATGGCTGTCTCCTGAGTTCGACAGCAAGACGCGGACACGCGAAACCATTGCGCGGCTGGCGCAGATTTCCTCTAAGTCGTTTGGGGGGGAAGGGCTGATTAACCCGTGCTGAAGCGGAGCACGGTGGCTCCGATCCGGACCTCGTCGCCCTCGGCCAGCTCGTGGGAGGTGATCCGTTGCCCGTTCACCGTGGTCCCGTTGCTGCTGTTCAAGTCGGAGATCCGATAGCCGCCGGCGTGGCGGTCGATCCGGCAGTGCGCGCGGGACGCGCGAATGTCCCAGATCGTGATGTCGGTCGAGACCCCGCGGCCGAGGATCAGCACGTTCTTGTGCCCCAGCGGCCAGCTGCGTCCGGCGTCGTTGCCCTTGACCGCGACCAGGGCGGCCTGGCCGGGGGTGACGGGCGCCGCCGCGGGCGCGGCGGGCACCTCGGTGACCGAGTCGCTCAGCAGGCGGAGCTTGTGCGTGCCGATCTGGACCGTGTCGCCCACGTTGAGCTGGGCCTGCAGCGTCTTCTTGCCGTTGTGCAGGAAGCCCTGGCCCGTGACGTCGAAGCAGGTGAACTGCTCGTTCTCGCGGTAGATCTTGAGGTGAATGTCGGCGACGTGCGGGTCGGGCAAGCGGAGGTCCGCTGCCTGCGAGCGACCCACCTCGACCACGTTCTGGGCCTGGAGGCGAAGCTGCGCGCCCAGGCTCTCGCCCTCGACGACCACCAGCCGCAACGTCGACACGCGCTACTTCCCCCTAGGACCCATAGAGGGCGGAAGTTACCAAACCCCACCCCTCCCTGGGGATCGGAGGGGAGCGCGCCTGGGCCTGCTAGAAGCCAGAGGACCTGCCTGCTACTTTAGGCGCCTTCAAACCTGACTCGGGGAGTCCGACGTGTCCTTCACCTCCTTCCTCAAGACGATCCCGGCCTTCCGCAGCCTCGCGACGCGGGAGCTCGATCGCCTGTCCTCGCAGTGCGAGCCGGTCCGGATCCCCGCCAAGACCCAGATCATTCGCCGCGGTGACCCCGGCGACGCGATGTACGTGGTCAAGGACGGGATCGTGCGGATCCCGATCCTCGACGACAGCGGCCGCGAGAAGTTCGTGGCTCGACTCGGCAAGGGCGAGTTCTTCGGTGAAATGGCGCTCTTGACCGGCGAGGTGCGCAACGCGGACGTGTTCGCCGAGAGCGAGGTCGAGTGCCTCGTGATCCGGCGCGCGCCGCTGCAAGAGTTCCTCAAGAAGCACACCCCGGTGGCCAGCTTCTTGACCGAGATCCTGGGTCGCCGCCTGCTCGAGGGCAACAACATCAAGCAGGTCGGCAAGTACAAGCTCGTCGGCGAGCTGGGCCGCGGCGGCATGGCGCTGGTCTTCGAGGGCCTGCACCCGACGCTCAACTCCTCGGTCGCGATCAAGATGCTCAGCCACGAGCTGGTCTACGACGAGGAGTTCGCCACGCGCTTCCGCGAGGAGAGCAAGATCCTGGCCGGCCTCCAGCACGAGAACATCGTGCAGGTGATCGACTCCGAGGAGGCCTACGCGACCTACTTCATCGTGATGGAGAAGATCGTCGGCACCGAGCTCTCGCGCATGATCGACACCCGCGGCGTGATCCCCTTCGAGGAGACCCGCTCGGTCCTGGCGCAGCTGGCCGAGGCCCTCGACTACGCCCACACCCACGGGATCGTCCACCGCGACGTCAAGCCCAGCAACGTGATCGTCGAGCACAACGGGCGCGTCAAGCTGATGGACTTCGGCATCGCCAAGACCCGCGCCGAGGCGGACCAGGAGGACGAGGACATCGTCGGCACCGCCGAATACATGAGCCCCGAGCAGGCCCTGGGCCGCAAGATGGACGGCCGCGCCGACCTCTACTCGCTCGGGATCATGGCCTACGAGATGCTCACCGGCCGCCTGCCCTTCGACTCGCCGGATCCCTACGAGATCCTGCGCAAGCACGTGCGCGAGCCGGTGCCCTCGCCCAAGCAGGTCAACCCCAAGATCCCCGACGACCTGGCCGAGGTCGTGCGCAAGGCCTGCCTCAAGAAGCCCGAGGAGCGCTGGCAGCGCGGCCGCGAGATCAGCCAGTTCCTCAAGAAGGACGAGGCCGGCGGCGACTTCGACCTGACCCGGGCGCGCACCAAGACCTTCACGGTGATCTACGACGGCGCGCAGGAGGAGCACGTCAAGACGCTGCTCAAGCGCGCGCTGGCCGAGGCCAAGCGGATCCCCGGGATCAAGATCGGCATCAGCGACGCCGGCCGTATCTACGGGTGAGCGCTGGTCGCTGGCCGCTTGGGCCCTGGGCCCTGGGTGCCCTGCTGGGGCTGGCGCTCGCCGCGCCAGCCGCAGCGCAGGGCTCGCCCGAGGGCGAGCAGGCGAAGCCCAAGGCTGCTGAGCCCGGCCCGGGCGAGAAGGGCTTCAAGGGCGGCCGCGTCGCGCTGAAGCGCGACCAGGGCTCGGCCAAGGAGCTCCAGGCTCAGCTCACGGCGTTCATGAAGCGCCTCGCCCAGGACCACCCAAAGCTCGGCCAGGCTGCCCCCGCGGGCCAGGCGGAGCAGCCCAAGGACGACGGGCTGAGCCTTCCGCCTGCGCGCCGTCCCGCGACCCCGTCCCCCTCCAAGGGCGACGCCGCCGAGGGCGACGCTGCCAAGGCGGACGCAACCCTGGGCGCGCTGCGCTCCTTCGCGCCCGACAAGCAGGCCCTCGAGGACGTGCTGACCCTGGCCGGCTTGAAGGCCGTCGGCAAGCCGATCTACAAGGCGGCCCGCGCCCTCTTCAGCAAGGACGTGGCGACGATCTGCGGCCGGCTCGGGATCCGGCCGGACTATCAGGTGGTCGAGGTCCACGAGGCCAGCCGCGAGCAGCTGCTCGGCATGGACGTCGAGAGCGAGGCCTCCCAGCACTTCGCAGGCGGACTCAAGCGCGCGGCGAGCTACCTCAAGCCGGGCTACCGCTGCTTCGTGGTCACCTTGGACCGCCCCCCGGCCCAGAAGGCGCTGGACGCCCAGACCGCGCCCAAGGAGACCAAGCGCCTCCGCCTCGACCCAGCGGACGCGCGCCTGCAGGTGTGGGTCAAGAGCGGCAAGCGCTACCTGCTCCTCGGCCGGATCTGGCGGCCGGAAGCCCTCTATTAGGAAACTCTTCCGCGCGCCTGTGGGGGCCGCGTGGCAGACTCCGCGACCGTGGCACCGACCTGGACCCACTGCTGGCTGTTGGCGCTCTCGCTGTGCCTGCTCTGCGCGCCTGAGCTGAGCGCGCAGGACAGCGCGCCGGTGCAGAGCCGGAGCGCCGTCAACGTGCCCTCGGGCCTGGCCGCGCTCGCGATCCCCGCTGGCGAGCCCGGCGAGGACTCGCGCTGGACTCGCCCCGACGACGAGACCGTCGACCTCCCCCGGATCCGGCTCGAGTTCTGGGGGCGCGTCTCGACCTACGACCTGGTCCGGGTCAAGAAAGGTCCCGCCTACAACGCGGGCCGGATCCACCTCCGCCGCGACACCCGCCTCCCGCGCACGCCCGCCCTCGGCTGGCGCGTGGTGGCGGACGTCCGCTTCGCCGAGGACTGGACGGTCGGCGGTCAGCTCCACGCCCTCAGCCTGGAGGGCAACCGCCGCCGGCTCCACTACCGCGGGATCCGCCTCCAGGGGCGCTACCTCGAGCCCCTCCCGGCGCGGACCCGGATCGAGACCTGGCTGGCCGAGGTCTTCCTGCGCTACGTGATCCGCGACAACAGCCGCCTGCGCTTCCAGGTCGGCCTCGGCGTGACCTGGGTCAGCCTGCGCCTGCGGATCAGCACCCGCCAGAACCGCGCGGACGGTCGAGTCAGCGACGTGCTGGGGCCATCCTTCGGCTACCTGATCGCGATCGAGCTGATCCCACCCCTGGTCGTGTTCGCCGAGAGCTGCACCGCGCTGCTCTCCCCCGCGCGCTTCCCCTCCTTCGTGTCCGACCTCCGCCTCGGCCTCCGCCTGCCCCTGGGCGGCGGCTTCGAGCTGGCCTGGGCGCTCACCTTCACCACCGCCTGGATCGAGGACTACCGCGACCTGTGGGGCGGCGACAAGCCGCACAGCAGCCACCGCTGGCGACGCGCCAACTGGGGCACGACCGCGGGCGAGTTCGGCCTGGTCTGGCGCTTCTAGGGGTTCGGGGGCAGCGAGCGGAGTATATTGCCGAGGGAGGGTGAGGCCTTTGACGACAGGGCGTCGAGTCCTGGACCTGTTGCTCCTCGGCGTAGCTCTCGGTGCGGCGGCCCTCTCCTGGCTGGTCATCCTCGGTTCTCTCACCGCTACCACGCCCGTCACCGACCTGTTCTGGCACCTCGCGGTGGGGCGGCACTTCGTCGAAGAGGTGGGCGGACTCACTCACGTCGACCCCTTCAGCCACACCACGGCGGGCCGCTACTGGACCTTGCATGAGTGGGTGTTCCAGGTCGGGATCTACCTCAGCGAACGCCTGGGGGGGGTGTTGGGCGTCCGCTTCGCCTCTTGCTCGCTCGGCGTGGCGGTCGGAGCCCTCTGGCTCTCGCTGCTGCGCCGGGAGGGAAAGGCCAGCTGGCTAGCGACCTTCGCGGTGCTGGCCCTCCTGGGAGTCGCCTGCTGGGCGAGGCTGACCCAGGTCCGCCCGCACCTGCTCACGATGATCTTGTTCCTGGTCTTCACGCGCTGGCTCTATTTCGTCGAGGAGGCGCCCTCGAAGGGTCGGATCGCCCTCTTCTGCTGCTTGCAGGTGGTTTGGACCAACCTCCACTCGGTGGCGCTGCTCGGCCCGCTCTTCTACCTGGGCGCCGTGCTCGGCGAGCGCGTCGGCGCCTTCGCGCTGCGTCGACTGGGGGGGACGCCGAGCGAGCCCAAGCTGCCGCTCTTCGCCATCCCGCTGCTCTTCGCGGCGACCTTGGTCTCTCCCGAGCACGTCGGCCTCTACGGCTTCATCTTCGACACCTTCTCGGACAACTCCGCGCAGGTCATCCACGACGAGTGGAGCCACTTCAGCCTCCTCGAGACGTCCCTGCAGCTGCACCTCAAGCCGACGACGCTTCTGAGCGGGTGGGTGGTGCTCGGCGCTGGGTTGGCCTTGCTCGCGCGTCTGGTGCGCAACCCGCGCCAAACGCTGAGCGCCATGGACCCCCGCCTCCTCGCCTTCGGTCTGGTGGGGACCCTGTGCGGATTCCTGGCCGTGCGCTGGGTGTGGTTCTGGTTCCTGCCCCTCCTGGCGCTGGTCAGGCTCCCGTGGGGGGAGCGAGCGGCCGCCGCGGGGCGGGTCGGGGGGCCGCTCCTGGTGGGCGTCCTTGCCCTCCTGTTCTTCTTCGAGCAGGCGCCACGGCTCTCGGACTTCAGCCTGACCCGCTTCGAGAGCAGGGCGCTGCCGACCGCCGCGACCGACGCCTTCCTCGAGGCGGGTCTGGAGGGCAACCTCTACAACCACTACACCTACGGTGGCTACCTGATCTACCGGCTCTATCCGCAGGCGAAGGTGTTCATCGACGGCCGCACGAACCTCCACGGTCGCAAGACGATGCGCTACTACACGGCGGTGCGGCTGGGCCAAGGCCTGGTCCGCGCTGAGCTGCTGCGGCGGGCCAAGGTCGACGTGATCTTCGTCACGGGCCCGCTCCACAACGACTTCCAAAGAGGCTGCCCCGGCTGGGTCTGCGTCTACCGCGATCACAACGCCAAGCTCTACCTTCCCCTCGGAGAGCGCGGCGCTGAGAACCGCCGCCGGATGACCCGCTACTACCAGGAGCGAGGCCTCCCCTTCGACCCTCAGGTGGGCTTCCCTCCCTGATCTCCTCCGCGCTCCGAGCCCAAGCCTGCCGCGCGCAGCTCGCGCTGGACGCCGGACTCCCAAGCCTCGAGCTCACCCTCGGCCCAGTCGACCGCCTCCTTCAGGTTGGCGAAGTCGTGCTCCTCAGCGCGTCGACTGAGCAGCGCGAGCAGCGCTCCTCGTTTGATCCTCAGCCGATCGGCGCAGCGCGTCGTCCAAGGCAGCTTCCCGGACATGATCGAGCGCTCGCCCGAAGAGAGCCCCAGCCAGGCGGTCAGCCACTGCTGCCTCTCCCAGGAGTTGCCCCGCGGCCCAGCGCGGTTGGCCCACGCGGCCAGCCCCTCGGCGAGCTGAGGGTCTCGGCACGCGCCGAACTCGAGCACGTCCCTCCCGACGAGGAGCCCGGGTCGGTCGAACCTGTCGCCCTGCGGGACCCCGAGCGGAGCCGGGCTGACCAGCGCAGGCCGAGGCGGGGGCGGAGGCAGGACCACGGGCCGCATCGTGCCGACCGAATACCACACGCCCGCGCGCGGTCCGTCGTCGAAGCGCACCAGCAAGGCCTTGGCGGTCCCGTCCGGGAGCGCCTCGACGTCGATCACGACGCCCGTCCCCAGCTCGGTCACGTCTCGCTGGGGCGCAACGCGCACGGGATCTCCGACGTGCCAGCTCAGAGCCATGACAGAAGCTTGGCTCGCGCTGACGACCTGCGCTAGTGGGGGTCGAGTCCCCAGATGAAGCGCCGCTCCGGCGTGGTGGCGTGCGCCTCGACCCAGGCTTCGGCCCAGGCCCAGGCCTCCTCCACGGTCTGCGTGCGTTGCCGCTGGGCCGCCCGCAGCTCGCGGTAGAGGGTCGCGTGCAGGTCGCGAGGCATGCCAGCCCAGCGCTCGCGCAGCTGGGTCGGGTCGACGGGGATCAAGGCAGGCGCCCCCGAGTCGCGCTTGCCCAGCCGCCGCTGGAGCTCTTCTTCCCAGCACCCCAGCGCCTCCTCGGCCCAGTTCAAGGCCAAGTCGTAGTCCAAGGGCCAGACGGTGTAGCCAGCCTGCCCCGCCCGCTCGGAGAGATAGGCGTAGAGCGGGCCGCGCTTCAGCTGCAGGTGCAGGAGCGCGTCCTGACTCTGCCAGGGCAAGGCGGCCGAGCACTCGAAGGCGCGGCCGAGCCCCAGCCACCCCGCCAACCACTGCCGGCGCTGGGCAGGCGGCTTGGCGGGTTGGGCCTCCGCCGCCATCTCGGCCAGGGCGTCTGCAAGCTGGAAGCTACGCGTCAGGCCGGCCTGAATCACGTCGCGCGGAGTCAACTCCGTGCGCAAGGTCGCGCGCTGGCTCGGGGCGGTGCGAGGTTGATCCGCCGGTGGCTTGGGCAACGCGATCTCGGTCTCGACTCGGGCTTCCCAGGCGTCGATCGCGCGGTCGGTGGCCCGCCATGTCTCGTAGGCGTCCAGGCCGTGCTCCTTGTGGGCTCCCGCGTAGCACGAGTAGAGCAAGGGCCCCTCCGAGATCTGTAGCGCGTCCCCCACCATTGCCACTTCCCCGCGCAGACCGCTCCGCAAGGGGAAGCGCGAGGGCAGGCCCAGGAGTTCGCGTAGCTCGTAGACACCCGAGAGGAGCGTGTGTCGAGGCCCGTCGCGGTTGGCGAGCGCCGCCAGGCGCTGGGCCAGCGCGGGGTCACGGCACAAGCCGTACTCGAGCACGTCCTTGCCGATCAGGAGGCCGGGGAGGTGAAAGCGGCTGCGCGGGTCGCCCTCCGTCGGCGCGGGCGCAGCCCGGCCGCCGGACGGGCTCTCCGCTAGGGCTCCTCCCAGCGGCTTCATCGTCCCCGCCGAATACCACACGCCCGCGCGCGGGCCGTCGTCGAAGCGGACCAGCAGCGCCTTGGCGCTCCCGTCGGGCAAGGCGTCCACGTCGATCACGACGCCCGTCCCGAGCTCGGTCACGTCCCGCTGGGGGGCGACTCGAACGGGGTCTCCCACGTGCCAGTCCAGGGCCATGACAGAAGAGTGGCGTCTGCGCGAGGATCGCGCCACCTCACCCCCGGCGCTGGCCCAGGCCGCCCTCGCCCAGGCCAGCAGCGCGCAGAGCGTCCAGCGCCGCGGGCAGCCCCTCCGCCGCGACCGGCTCTCCGCTGCGCGTCGCCGCCCAGGGCGGGTGAAGGCGAAGCGAGGTTCGCTCGAAATCTGGCGCGGTGCGGAAAGAGTGAGCGGCGCGCTACTCGCTCTTGCCGCGCAGCAGCAGCAGCGGGCGGCGGCAGGTGCGCACGACCTGCTCGGCCACCGAGCCAAACCACCAGCGCGAGGCGCCCGTGCGGCCGTGGCTGCTGAGGGCGACGAGGTCGTGCTCCTCGGCCAGGCTCACGATCTCGTGGGCGGCCTCGCCGATCCGGGCCTCGATCCTGGCCTCGATCCCGGCGTCCTGCAGGCGCTTCAACTGCGGCTCGAGGGTCTCGGTCACCGCGGCCACGTCCCACACGCGCGGCTTGATCAGCGGCACCCCGGCCAGGGGGTCGCTGACGTAGGGCTCGATCGACTCGATCCGCGCCAGGGTCACCGAGGCGCCGAAGGCCTGGGCGATCGCGATCGCGAAGGGCAGCACCTGATCCGCCAGGGGCGAGCCGTCGAGGGGAACGAGCAGCTTCTGGAAGCTGGCGCTCTCGTCCTCGAGGTCGTGGGGGTTGACCAGCAGCAGGGGCACCTTGGCGTGGCGCAAGACGCGCTCGGCCACGCTGCCGCGCACCAGGCGCTGGAGACCGCTCCGGCCGTGGGTCGCCATGGCGAGCAGGTCCGGGTGGAGCTGATCCACGGCGTCGAGGATCGCCCCGGCCGGGTCGCCCTCGACGGTGGTCGTGTCGCACTCGAGCGGCC
>CALDQK010000553.1 GCA_937911525.1 uncultured bacterium | reverse complement strand
TGCTCGGCGACATAGACCACGCCCATGCCGCCCCGGGCCAGCTCGCGCTCGATCCGATAGGGGCCGAGCATGTCGCCCTGCTCGGGGGCGCCGCGGCGCGCCGGGCGCGGGACTCCGCCGGGCGGGGTCCCGTAAGGCGGCGCGTGGTGGGCGCCCGAGCCAGGGGGCGCGGGGTGCACGCCCGAGGTCGCGACCGGGTAGCCGCCAGCTGGGAGCGCGTGGGCGCCCGAGGAGCCCGGCGGGTAGCCGCCCTGGAAGGGGGCGGGGTGCGCTCCCGAGCCGGGCGGCGCGGCGTAGGCCCCAGAGCTCCGGGCGAGGGAGTGGGCGCCCGAGCCGAGGCCGGCGCCGCCGGGGCCGTAGGTGTCGCCGTAGCCCGTGTCTGCGTAACCCGGCGTCGAGGCCGCCAGGTCGCCGCCGCCGGGCCCGTAGGTGTCGCCGTAGCCCGGGGTCGAGGCGGCCACGTCCGGAACGCCGCCAGGCCCGAAGCGAATCGTGCCGGCCAGGTCTTCGAGGTCCCCCTGAGGAGCAGGGGGGCCCTGGGCCCCGAGCTCCGCGCCGGGGCCGAAGGTGTCCGCGTAGCCAGCGGCCTCCCCGCCCGCCATTCCGGTGCGCGGGCCGAAGGTGTCCGCGTAGCCCTGAAGCCCGCCTGAGTTGGCCGCGGCCAGCTCGTCGGGGCCCGAGGTCTCGGCGTAGGCGGCCATTTCGGGGCTCGTGTGCGCGGGCGGGCGCGGGGGCGGCGCGGGCCGGTTGAGGACCAGCGTCTCCTCGCCGTCGACGGGCTCGCTCTCGCCGGCGTGCGTCGCTCCGGGGTCGGGGCCCAGCTGGTGCTGGCTGACCTCCGCTGAGCCCGCGAAGGTCGCGTCGGGGTCGACCTCGGCGGCTGGCTCAGGGGCTGGATCGGGAGCCGCCGCGCTCTCGCCGAGGTCGACCCGCGTCTCGTTCTCCGGGACGGGCGCGTCGCCCGCGAGCGAGGTCGTCGGGGCCCGCGTCTCGTCGGGGTCGCCTTCGTCGGCCCGCGAGAGGTCGAGGCTGAACTCGCCCTGCGTGGCCAGGTCGTCGATCAGGCGGTCCCGCTCGTCCTCGGCCGAGGGCCGGGGCGCAGGCTGCGGCTTGGAGACCGCAGACTTGGCGGCCGCGACGTCCTTGCTGAAGTCGAAGCGGAAGGAGCCCTGGCTGGCGGCCAGGTCGTCGATCGAGCGCTCGAGCTCGTCGCCCGCGGGCGGGGCCGGCTGCTTGGGCTGCCCGCCGCTGAGGTCGATCACCATGTCCCCGTCGCGGAGGGCGTCGATCGAGCGCTCGAGGTCGTCGTCCATGGAGTTGGCGAGGGCGTCGGCGGAGGCGCCGCCCCCCGAGCCGCCGACCAGGCGCGCCAGGATCGCGTAGTGGGCGGGCTCGACGTGGCTCGCCAGCGCCTGCAGCACGGGCGGGCCGCCTTGCGCGCGCTGCTGGCGCAGCTGGGCGGCCGCCCCGCTGGCGAGGAAGCCGCGCTGCACGGCGACGGTCAGCAGGTATTCCTCGGCGTGGTGGTCGCTCACGGCCCCTAGGCTACTCGCCTTCCCGGGTGGGCGCCGCGTCGACTGCTCTCAGGCGGCGTCGCGCTCCAGCCGGTCGAGCAGGGCGTCGACGACCCAGTGAATGTGCTCGCGCCGCTCGGCGAGGGCCAGCTCGCCCACGGGCGAGCTGCCCCACAGGGCCTTCAGCGCCGGGGCGTAGGTGAAGTAGCTGATCGTCATGCCGGAGAGGGTCAGGAAGAAGTGCTTGGGCGAGAGGGGGCCCTCTGCGGGGAGCGCCTCGCCCAGCTCGCCCGCCACGACCTCGAACAGCCCGCGCAGGTTCTTGCGGATCAGGGGCAGGTGCTCGCCCGAGCGCGCGACCTCCTGCTGGATCAGGCGCGCGTAGCGGCGGTTGTCGCCAATGAAGCTGAAGTAGCCGTCGAGCATGGCGTGGATCCGCTCCCGCAGCGGGCCCTCTTGGCTCAGGCCCGCCAGGGCGGCGCCGTGGGCTTCGTAATAGCGCTCGAGGACCGCCGAGAAGAGCCCGGCCTTGTTCTGGTAGTAGTAGACGATCAGGCCCTTGTTGACCTCGGCGTCCTTGGCCACGTCCCGCAGGCTCGTGCCCGCGAAGCCGCGCTCGCAGAAGAGCGCGTCCGCCGCCTCCAGGATCCGCGCGGAGCGGCCCTCGTCCTTGTTGCGGTCCTTGCGCTCCTTGCGGTCCTTGGTCTTGCGGGCGGTCGTCTTGGCGGGCATGGGCACCTCTCGGGCTCGGCAGGGATTGAGTTTACCCGATCGGTCAAATTCTGCTTGGCCCGCTTTGACCGATCGGGTAAATTTCGCTCCATGCGAGCGGGCGAGGACTCGCGCAACCACCTGAGAGGGCCACCATGCTGGAACTGATCACGCGCACCAAGAAGAGCACCACCGGACAGGGAGGCGCGCTGCTGGCGAAGGCGCTGCGCGCCGAAGGCGTCGAGACCGTGTTCGGGATCCCCGACGGGACCTACCTGGGGCTGATCGCCAACCTCGAGGGCGAGGGGATCCGCCTGATCCCCCCCCGCCACGAGACGAGCGCGGTGCACATGGCCGGCGCCTACGCGCGCTTCAGCGGCAAGCTCGGGGTGTGCATCGCCAGCAACGGCCCCGGGGTCGCCAACGCGCTCCCCGGCGTGGCCGTCGAGAACGCCGAGGGCAACCGGGTGCTCCTGATCACCAGCGCGCGCCGGACCGGCACCGTGCACCCCGAGCGGGCCGGCACCTTCCAGAGCTTCCCCCAGGTCGAGGTCACCCGCCCCATGACCAAGTGGAGCGCGCGGGTCCCCAGCATGGAGCGCCTGCCCGACCTGCTGCGCAAGGCCTTCCGCGTCGCCTGGAGCGGCCGCCCGGGCGTGGTGCACCTCGACGTGCCCGAGGACCTGCTCAACGGCAAGTTCGAGCTGCCCGAGGTCGGCGCGCCCAGCAGCTACCGCCGCGTGGAGGCGATCGCCCCCTCGCGCGCCCAGGTCGAGCGCGCGGCCGATCTGCTCCTCTCCGCCGAGAAGCCCATGATCCACGCCGGCAGCGGCGTCCTGCACGCGCGGGCCTTCGCCGCCCTGGCCGAGGTCGCGCGCACCCTGCACGCCCCGGTCACCACCAGCTGGGGCGCGCGCTCGGTCGTCGACGAGCGCGAGGGCTTCGCCGTGCCCCTCGTCCACGTGGGCCTCAACAACGCGGTCCGCAACGAGGCCGACGCGGTGCTCCTGATCGGCTCGCGCCTGGGTGAGACCGACTGGTGGGGCAAGGCGCCCTACTGGGCCAAGGAGCAGCAGGTCGTCCAGGTCGACGTGGACGAGGCGACCCTCGGGCTGAACAAGCCGGTCGACCTCGCGATCGTGGCCGACGCCAAGGCCTTCCTCGAGGAGCTGGCCGAGGTGCTGCGCGCCCGCAAGAGCGAGGTCGACGTCGCCGCGCGGCGGGCCTGGCTGCTCAGCATTCAGGACCGGCGGGCCAAGGCCCGCGCCAAGCTGGACAAGAAGCTCAGCGACCGCGAGTCGCCGCTGCACTCGGCGCAGGTGGCCCACGTCTGCCAGAAGGTGTTCGCCGACGACTCGATCCTGATCCTGGACGGAGGCAACACCGTGATCTGGGGGAACTTCTTCCACGAGGTGCGCCAGCCCAACAGCGTCATGACGACCTTCAAAATGGGCATGCTCGGCGCCGGCGTCCCCCACGCCCTGGGCGCCAAGGCGGCCAACCCCGAGCGGCAGGTCTACTGCGTGATCGGCGACGGGGCCTTCGGCTTTCAGCCTCAGGAGCTCGAGACCGCGGTCCGCAGCGGGCTGAAGGTCACCTACGTGGTCCTGTGCGACAAGCAGTGGGGCATGGTCAAGATCAACCAGTCCTTCAACCTGAAGCCGATCAAGACCCTGGTCCGCAAGCACCTCGACCCCTCGGAGACGGTCAACACCGAGCTGGGCGAGGTCGCCTGGGACGAAATGGCGCGCACCTACGGGGCCTACGGCGAGCGGGTCTCCTCGCCCGACCAGCTCGAGGCCGCCCTGCGCCGCTGCACCCGCCAGGGCCGCCCGGCCGTGGTCCACGTGGACGTCGACCCGGTCAAGCACATGTGGGCGCCCGAGCTGAAGACCTTCAAGGACATGCACGCCGAGCCGGAGGGCAAGTAATGGAGGCCCAGGAGTTCGGCGCCAAGTCGGGCGCGCCCGCGGTCCTCGTCACGGGGGCCTCGGGCTACCTGGGGCGGGCCGTGGTCAAGCGCCTGGTCGCGGGCACGCGGCGGGTGGTCGCCTTCGACCTCCGCCGCGCCAAGGAGGGGATCCACCCCGAGGAGGTGTTCGAGGTCCAGGGCGACGTGCGGACCTGCGACTTCGCGGCCCTGATCGCAGAGCACGGGGTGGACACCGTCGTGCACCTGGCCTCGATCGTGGAGCGCCCGCGCGGCATGTCCGAGGCCGAGGCCCGCGACGTGGACGTGGGCGGGACCGAGCGCTTGCTCGCCGCCTGCGTGGCGGGCGGCGTCGAGCAGCTCGTCGTGACCAGCAGCGGGGCGGCCTACGGCTATCACCCCGACACCCCGGCCTGGCTGGACGAGGACGCGCCCCTGCGCGGGGACGGGCCCTTCGAATACGCGCTCAACAAGCGCCTGGTCGAGGAGCTGCTCGAGCGGGCCCGCCGCGAGCACCCGCAGCTCAAGCAGCTCGTGTTTCGCCCGGGCACGGTCCTGGGGGCGGGCACCCGCAACCAGATCACCAACCTCTTCGAGCAGGCCTACGTGCTCGGCTTGCGCGGGACGGCCAGCCCCTTCGTGTTCGTGTGGGACGAGGACGTGGCCGCCTGCGTGGCCCTCGGCGTCGCCGAGCGGCGCGAGGGGGTCTACAACCTCGCGGGCGACGGCGTGCTGACCTTGCGCGATATCGCGGCCGCGACGGGCAAGCCCTACGTAGCCTTGCCGGCCCGCGCCCTGCGCGCCGGGCTGACCGTGCTGCGGCGCCTGGGTGTCAGCCGCTACGGCCCCGAGCAGGTCGCCTTCCTCGAGCACCGCCCGGTGCTCACCAACGAGCGGCTGAAGCGGGACTTCGGCTACACGCCCCAGCTCTCCAGCCGCGAGGTGTTCGAGCTCTACGCGGGCGGACACGTCCGGTGAAGTGGTTCGCGCGAGACCTAGAGGGCCAGGTGGTCGTGATCACCGGCGCCGCAGGTGGGATCGGGAGCGCCCTGGCGCGCTCCTTCGCCCGCCGGGGCGCGCGCCTGGCGCTGCTCGACCTCCAGGCCCCCCGGGACTTGGCCGCCGAGCTGACCCCCGGCTGCGAGGCGATCGCGCTCGCTTGCGACGTGACCGACGCCCGGGTCTGCGAGGCCGTCATTGCCGAGGTCGAGCGCTGCTTCGGCGGCGTGGACGCGCTGGTCAACAACGCCGGGATCACCCACCGCAGCCCCTGCGCGGAGACCAGCGAGGGGGTGTTGCGCTCGGTGATGGACGTCAACTTCTTCGGCGCCGCGAGCCTGACCCAGGCCGCGTTGCCCTCGCTGCGCGCCCGCCGCGGCGCCGTGGTGGCGATCTCGAGCGTGGCTGGCTTCGCGCCCCTCCTGCACGGCGCCGGCTACGTGGCGAGCAAGCACGCGCTCGAGGGCTTCATGGCGACCCTGCGCGCCGAGGAGGCTCCCCACGGCGTCGACGTGCTGGTGGTTCGCCCGGGCTACGTGGAGACGCCCCTGGTCCACAAGGCCCTCGGCGCCCGCGGCGGGGTCTCGCGCCTCCGCCAGCGCCCCGTCGGGCGGCGACTCTCCCCCGAGGCCGCCAGCGAGGCGATCGTGCGGGCCGTCCAGGCCCGCAAGCGTGAGCTGATCCTGACGCGGATCGCGCGCGCCTCCTGGTGGTGTTCGCGCCTGGCGCCGCGGCTCTACGAGGCGCTCATGAGCGCCTCGCAGGGGCGCAGCCAGCAGCTAGCAGAGTCGAGCGGCGGGGAAGGCCCGGCGGCGCCAGAGGCCAGGCCCCGCGTCGAGCGCCAGCCGCAGCCCGCTCATTGAGCTCGCGTCGCTCCGGGCGCGCCGGCCCGAATCGGCGCGGCGAGGCTCTCCCAGAGCGCCTCGTCGCTGACCTCGTGGGCGCGCTCGCGCCCCTGGCCGATCGTGGTGATCTGGCTGCCCTTCCAGAGCAGGGCCGCGCAGTGGAGGTCCAGTGAGAGGTCGGCGATCCGGCTCTCGCGGGTCGTGCTCTCGCGCACGAAGAGGTAGCCGCCGAGCTGGAAGAAGGGCTTCTTGCGGTAGGCCCGCAGCGCCACGCCGTTCCCGCTCAGCTCGCAGCCCTGGACGAGCGCCAGGGAGGCGTCCTTGGCCTGCAGCCCGTAGGAGCAGCCGCTGAGGCGCGAGTCGCGCAGCAGCAAGCGGGTGGCTTCGCCCACGCTGGCGCCCTTGTCGCCGCAGCCCTCGAAGCGCAGCCCCTCGGCGACGACCACGGAGTGGCTCAGGTCGAGCCCGTCGTTGCCGATCTTCACGAAGCTGCAGTCGCGCAAGCGCGCGTGGCAGCCGTCGAGGTCCAGGCCGTCGCTGCGCGAGCCGACCCAGCGGCAGCGCTCGATCCGAGCCCGGGTTCGGGCCAGGTTGACCGCGTCGTCGCCGGCGAGGTTGGCGCCGAAGACGCAGTCGCTCAGCTCGAGGTCCGGGCAGAAGTAGACCGAGACCATGCCGAGGAAGCGCCGGCTCCCGTCGCTGCCCGGAGCGCCGCCCTCGACCTCCACGTGGCGCAGGCGCGAGCCGGCGCTCCCCTCCCCGTAGATCCCCAGGCAAGCCCAGGGCGGCTCGCCTGCGCGCTCGAGCCGGATCGGAGCCGCCGCGCTGCCTTCGGCCAGGACCTTGCCCTGGGCGTAGATCCCGACCCCGGAGTGCAGGCGCACCACGGTGCCTGAGTGGATCCGCAGGGTTTGCCCCCGCGGCACGAAGAGGTCGGCGCGCAGCTCGACGGTCCCGGGGCCCAGGCTGCGCTCTGCGGCCAGCGGAGGCGCGGGCGGCGGGGCGAAGCAGCGCGAGGGCTCGGTGGGACGCTGGGCGGAGAGCCGCTTGACCGGCGCGCCGGTCAGGGCGTTGGTCAGCGCGAGCTCGTGCGGCGCGCCGCGCACCTCGTAGGCGACCGAGACCGGCACCACGCTGTCGGCGGGGTGCGTGACCCGCGTCTCGTAGGCGCGAACCTTGCGGCTGAAGTGGGGGTAGAGGATCCGTCCGCGCTCAGGTCCGCCGCCGACGCGCACGGCGACGGCGCCGTCGACGCTGACCCGGGAGCGCCCGGGCCCGCGCTCCTGGACCGAGACCACGGCGAAGTCGAGGTAGGCGCGCAGGAAGCGCTCGCGCTTGAGCAGCCACTCCTCGACCTCGGCCGCCTTCTCCTCGAGCTCGTTGAGGGGCGTGAGCGTGATCCGCGTGACGCCGTGGGCGGTGTGCGGATCCTCGCGCAGGGCTGGCAGCACGCGGGCCAGGTACTCGCTCAAGGCCTCCTGCTGAGCGCTCGCGCTGAGCGGCCCCTCGAGCAGCTCCAGGATCAGCTGATCGCGGCGGAACACCCAGCGCGGGTCGCTGTAGAGCCGGGCCGCGATCGGGTGCTGGCACACGTTGGGGGTCAGCTCGGGCGGAGCCAGGAAGCCGTAGCCGTTGACGTCCCACAGGACGGGCTCGAGCAGGCCCCGGTAGGTGTTCCAGAACAGGACGTGGTTGTGTTGGTTGTCGACGTGGATCCCGCCGACCACCGCGTTGAAGGCCTCGAAGCGGGCGTAGGCCTCGACGTCGAGCACGCGCGCCAGGGCCTCGGCTTCGGCCGGGGTCCAAGGGGCCTCGTCCTCACGCGGGCGCCAGGGAGCCTCTCCCCCCGCGCGCAGGACCTCGAGCAGGCGCGCGACCGCGGCCTGGCTGGCCGGCGTGGGGTCCTCGCTCTCCCAGCAGGCGATCTCGCCCCACATGTCGCCGTGCTCGGTCTGGCCTTCGCGCTCCTGGGTTCGCCCGCGCCAGAAGCTGCCCGGGAGGCGTCCCTGCGCGATCGCGAGCTCCTCGCTGGGGCGCGCCGCGCGCAGGTAGACGCCGAAGTGCTTCCCGTTGAGCGAGAGCCGGACGGGGCGCGCGCGCTCGCCGAGGAGGCCGATCCGCTCGCCGAGGGCCTCGGGCAGGGGGTTGGCGAGGGCCAGCGTGTCCTCGGGGCGCATCAGCGAGAACTCGCGCTCGGACTGGCGCAGCGTCTTGCGGCTCAGCTTGAGCCGAAAGCTCGGCTTCTCGGACAGGTGGTGATAGAGCGAGAAGCCGTGCACCGAGAGCTTGGCGTCCTGCCAAGGGCCGCGCTCGGCCCGGAACAGGGCCCGCATCCAGGGGCGGTCTCCGCCCGGCGCGCGCCCCAAGGCCGGGTCGCCCTCGATGCGCGCTCGGCGCAGGAGGTTCAGGGACTGCTCTTGCACCTGGATCTGGAGCAGCGGGAGCGAGCCCTCGCGAGAGGGCTGCTCGGCCGAGAGCAGGTTGAGCGCGGCGGCGCGCACGTCAGCCAGGATCTGAGCGCCTGCCTGCTCGCCGTCGGCGTGCTCGACGCCCGCCAGCGAGCCCACCCACTCGGAGACGGCGTTGCTGCGCCGGTGGACGCCGAAGAGCAGGGCGAGCAGGAGCGCAGGCACGAAGAGGACCAGGGGCCAAAACGCGCGCCAGGGGGTCAGGTGGTTGCGGCCGTAGCCGCTCGAACGCCACAGGCCGCGCCGACTGAAGGAGAGGCTCACGCGCCCTCCGTGGCCGCGGCGGCTTCGCCGAGGTCCAAGGCCTCTTCGCCTGCCGGCGAGCGCAGGCGCGCCTCGCTGGGCGAGAGGGCGTGCGAGGCCGCGCCGCGGAGCGCCAGCATGCCCTCGGCGTACTTCGAGAAGGGCTGCAGGCGCAGCCCGAGCGAGATCAGGGCCGAGCGCGTCCAGGAGGGCATGCGCTGGTCGAACTTGACCTCGAGCACGACCCATCCCGTCGGCAGGAGCGGCCGCGCGCTGCCCTCGAGCCGTCCGTCGTCGGGGGCGAAGGCCTGCACGACCTCGTCGAAGGTGATCCGCAGGCGACGCTCGCGCGGAGCCACGAAGGCCCGCCGGCGGTAGCGGATCAAGACCGCGGGGCGCAGCTCGAGCTCTGCCGCCAGGCGCGAGACCCGCGCGGCGATCCGCCCCGAGTCCTCGGCTTCGCCGAGGAGCTCGTCGGGGTCGAGCAGCAGCCGGTGATCGGCCGCGACTCTGTCCGGTCTAGCGAAGCGCGCGCGCTCCTTGAGGACCCGCCGCCCGCGTCGGTGCTTGATCTCGAGGAAGCCCTCAGCCGCCTCGCGCACCGGGCCCCCATACCAGCGCAGGCGGACCTTGTGGCGCCGGCTCAGCCCGTCGAGCTTCTCGTGCATCCAACGCAGGTCGGGTGAGTCGTAGTAAATGCTGTTGACCGCGTAGCGCCCTTCGGGCCCGTGCTCGTCCTCTTCGAGGCGCCCGACCACGACCCGCTCGACCTCTGCCCGCTGCTGCGGGTCGAGCAGGAACTTGAGCTCATAGCGATCGATCATGCGCTCGCCCGAGCGCTCGCTCAGGCGTCCTCCTCGTGCTGCTGGAGGTCGTAGCTGACGCGCAGCACGCCGTCGACCGCGCCCAGGGTTCGGACCACCTGCTCAGGGCCCTGCTCGGGCGCCGGCGTCACCGAGAGGTAGGCCCGCTGCTCGAGCCCCTGGCGCGCGCTCTCCATGCGCACCAGGGCGTAGTCGCTGAAGAGCTGGCGTAGGGTGTCGCCGAGGCGCGCTTCGAGCTCTACTTCGGGGTCGAGGTAGAGCCGGAGCAGATACTCGGGAGGGCGCTTGCTCGCGCCGAAGTCGAGCAAGTGGAACAGGATCATGACGCCCGAGACCATCAGCGTGGCGACGGTCGCGAATTGCCAGAAGCGGGTTCCGCAGGCCATGGCGATCGCCATCGCGAAGAAGATGAACCCGACGTCGCGGGTCTCTTTGACGGCGTTGCGGAAGCGAATGATCGAGAGCGCGCCCAGGAGCGAGAAGGCGCGCGCGATGTTGCTCCCGACGACCACCATGATCAGCGTCGTGACCAACGAGACCAGGACCAGGGTCTGGGCGAAGGACTGGCTGTAGCCGCTGGTGCGATGGGTGAAGCGGTAGACGCGGGCGATCAGCACGGAGAGCAGGAAGGCCAGCAGGAGCGCGAACACGAGCTCCCAGACGCTGACGATCTCGGCTCGGCCGCCCTTGACGCGCAGCAACTCGACCAGCTGATCGACGGTCTTTGGGTCCATGGGGGCACTCTACCCAAGTGGCAGCACGGACTGAAGTGCACCCGAATGTTGGCAGCAGGTCCGAGCTGCACCCGACGGGTACACCTGCAACGCGACGCCGAGCGAGAGGACGGGTCGCGGGGGATCGTGTCGTCGGAGCGTTCGCGTGGGCAACATCTGCCCATTCGTGCCTGGCCTTTGAGACGCGCCTGAACCGCAGCCCCGCGCGCGTTGAGCTTGTGGCTCCTG
>CALDQK010000552.1 GCA_937911525.1 uncultured bacterium | reverse complement strand
GGGCGAGTCGCTGGGCTCGGCGCTGGGGGTCGGGCGGGGCGAGTCGCTGGGCTCGGCGCTGGGGGTCGGGCGGGGCGAGTCGCTGGGCTCGACGCTGGGGGTCGGGCGAGGCGAGTCGCTGGGCTCGACGCTGGGCGTCGGCTCGGGGAAGCCGCTCGGCTCCACCTCGGGGCCGGCGTCGGGGCCGAGGTTGGGCGGCGGGTCCGGCGGGCCCTCGCGGCGCAGCGAGGCGCTGGCGGGGTCGAACACGACCCAGCCGCTCTCGCGGAAGGGGACCTCGACCCAGGCGTGGGCGTGCTTCTGGCGGACCACGTAGTAGCCGCCCCGGTTGGCCCACTCGCCGCCCGCGTAGCCGATCCCGATCCGGGCCGGGATCCCCTGGGCGCGCAGCAGGAGGGTCATGGCCGAGGCGAAGTGCTGGCAGTAGCCGCGCCGCTGCTCGAGGAAGGCCAGGGTCGGGTCGCGCCCCTCGGGGAGCTCGGGGGCCATGTCGTAGCGGAAGCCCGCCAGGAAGTTCATGGTGGCGCGGATCCGCCCCACCGGGTCCTCCCCGCGCTCGCGCAGGTCGCTGGCGATCCGCTGGAACTCGGGCTCTTCGAAGAGCGAGCTCGGCACGTCGAGGTAGCGCAGGTCGGGCGTCAGGGTCGCGTCGCGGCGCAGGCGCTGCTCGTCGGTCTGGACGAAGCGCGAGCGGAGGGAGTAGCGCAGCCGACCCTTGCCGGCCGCGGCGCGGCGCAGGCGCCCCTCGCCGTCGCGCGTCGCCTGGGGCAGGTCGAGGCGCTCCACGGGATAGAGCCCGAAGAGCGCCCGCCCGCCCGCCTCCCAGAGCACGATCTCCTGCTCGTAGACGCGCCCGAACTTCGTGTCGGACGAGAGCGCGATCTTGCCCTCGACGCCGACGAGGGTCTCCTCCGCCTCGGCCGCCGTCCACTCCTGCCCGTCGTAGCGGCTCAGCGCGCCGGCCGCCCAGTAGGGCTGGAAGAGGAGCGGGTCGGGCGGGGACCCGCGCGGGGTGCGCACGCGCACGAAGAGCGCCACCCGCTCGTCGGTCCCGCCGAGGTCCTGGAACTTGAGGTCGCGCGAGAAGCCGACCTTGGGCGGCCCCTCCTCGGGCGCGGCCGCGGCGCTCGCGGGCAGGCCGCCGGGGACCGGCGTGGCCCCGGTCCCGGGGATCTGGACGCCCTCGCCGGTCCCGCCGATCCGGCCCCCGGGTCCGCTGACGTCGACCCCGCGCGGGCGGTTGGCGCGCTGCCCCTGGAGCCACAGGATCCAGTCCTTGGCCGTGGTCGTCTCGGCCGGCGGCTTGGTGGCCGAGAAGGCGAGGAAGAGCAGCCCCAGCAGGGCCACGAAGGGGAAGGCCCCGCGCAGCCAGCCCAGGGCCGAGAGGCGCGAGCTGGCCTGCGGGAAGCGCTCGCCGGTCGCGCGCTGCCCCAGGGCCGCGCAGCAGAGCAGGCTCAGGCCCATGAAGCTCAGCGCGGCCAGGCCCGAGGGCCGGATCGCGAGCGCCAGGAGCAAGAGCGCCGCGTGGGCGGTCAGGTAGCCGACGAAGGCGACCTGGCTGCTGAGCACCAGCCCCGTGGGGGCCAGCAGGAGCAGCGCGTATTGCCAGCCCTGGAGCTGGCTGAGCGTGTTGGTGTCGTTCCAGACGAGGACCCCGACCATCCCGGCGGCGACCCAGCCGAGGGCCAGCAGCTCGCGCACGGGGGTCGGGGCGAAGTCGGGGAAGCGCGACCAGAACAGGCGCGCCGCGCCGGCGCAGGCGAAGAGCAGGGCCAGGGTCGGCCACAGGAGCTGGCGCTCGGGGCCGTCGGCGAAGGCCGCGTAGGCCTGGAGCACCGCCACGGCGGCCGAGAGCGGGGCGAGGAGGTAGGCCGCGTTCACGTGGCGACCTCCTCGCGCCGCCCGGGCTCCTGCTGCTTCTCCAGGTCCTGGGCGCGCTCGACCTCCAGGAAGGGGATCCCCAGCCGCCAGCACACGGCCGAGACCGGCTCCTCGCTCTCGCTCCGCTCGCCGGCCCACTGGTGCGCGAGCAGGCGCCGGTCGTCGACCACGAGCACCAGCGCGCGCACGCCGCGCCGCGACCAGCTCGCCCAGAGCTCGGTCAGCGTGTCGGGCTCGACCTCGTAGCGGTTGAAGAGCAGGACCACGCAGGAGCCCGCCGGCACGCGCGCGCCGCCGCGGCGGAGCAGGGTCTCGAAGTCGACCTCACCCTGGGGCTGGAGCCGCGCCAGGGTGTCGAGGATCTGAAAGCGCTGGCGCGCGCCGCCCTTGGGCGGGAGCCAGTGCGGGGTGCCGTCGTCGCCGACCAGGCCGCAGCTGTGGCCGCGCTCGAGCGCGAAGTGCGCCACGGCCGCCGCCAGCCGGATCGCGATCTCGACGTTGGAGCCGCGGCCCACGCCGCGCAGGCTGCCGCGGTCGAGGTCGAGGAAGATCACAACCTCGCTCCGGCTGGGCGCCTCGAGCTCCATCACGACCAGCCGGTCGAGGCGCGCGCTGGCGCGCCAGTGGATCCGGCTGGCGCGCTCGCCCGCGCGCAGCTCGCGCAGGCCGAGCAGCTGCGTCCCCTGTCCGGCGTGGGGCTGGGACCCCTCGCCGCGGAAGGCGCGCTCCAGCTCGCTCGCCAGGCCCAGGGTCTGGAGCGAGAGCGGCAGCGGGTAGACGACGACCTCGTCCATGAGCGGGACCGTGCGCGAGAGGCGGAACAGGCCGAAGGGGTCCTGCACGGTCAGCTCGACGGGCCCGAGCGAGAACAGCCCGCGCCCGCGCGCGCAGGGGCGCTCGAAGGTCAGGACTACCGCCTGCCCGCGCTCCAGCCGCCCCACGGCGTCGGCGCGCTCGAAGAGGGCGTCGGCCACGAAGCGGTCCAGGAGCTCGACCCGCAGCGCGGGCAGGGGCCCCGTCTGGCGCAGGGTCAACGTGACCCGGATCCACTCGTCCTCGCTCGCCTGCGCGGGGGCGCTGCGTGAGACCTCGAGGCCGGCCAGCGAGATCCGCGCCCACAGCCAGGCCAGGCCGAGCGAGCAGCCGAGGGCCTCGGCCAGGGCGGTCAGCTGCGGGTTACGGAACAGGACGCCGAGGGCGGCGGTGAAGATCGTGGTCGCCAGGACCAGGCCCAGCCGCCACGGGCGCCCTGGATCCGGCTCCTGCGTCACGAGACGGGCTTGCCGATCCGCTTTCCGCTCGCGGGCGCCCCGTCGCTGACGGGCACCTCGATCCGGCCCAGCAGCTCGTCCACGACGTCCTCGCCGGCGATCCCGCGCAGGGCGGCCTGCGGCTTGACGATCACGCGGTGCCCGAGCACGCGCGGGGCGAGGGCCTTGACGTGGTCGGGCGCGACGAAGCGCTCGCCCTCGAGCAGGGCCCAGGCCTGGCTGGCGCGCAGCAGGGCCAGGGTCCCGCGCGGGCTGGCGCCGAGGGCCACCTCGGCGTGCTCGCGCGTCGCGCGCACCAGGCGCACGGCGTATTCCTTGACCGCCTCCTCGAGGTGGATCGCGCTCGCGGCCGCGCGCAGCTCCTCGACCTGCGCGGGCTCCACGACCGGGCCCAGCTTGGTCAGCGGGTGCCCCTCGCGCTGGCGGTCGAAGATCGCCACCTCGTCGGCCTCGCTCGGGTAGCCCATTTGAATCCGCAGCAGGAAGCGGTCGAGCTGGGTCTCGGGCAGCTCGAAGGTGCCGACCTGCTCGACGGGGTTCTGGGTCGCGATCACGCAGAACACCGCGGGCAGCGGGCGGGTCACGCCGTCGACGGTGACCTGGCGCTCCTCCATGCACTCCAGCAACGCCGACTGGGTGCGCGGGGTGGCGCGGTTGACCTCGTCGGCCAGGAGCACGTTGGTGAACACCGGCCCGGCCTGGAACTCGAAGGCGTTGGCCTGCTGGTTGTAGATCGAGCTCCCGGTCAGATCGAGGGGGAGCAGGTCGGGCGTGAACTGGATCCGGCGGAAGTCGCCGTGGATCGAGCGCGCCAGGGCGCGGGCCAGGGTCGTCTTGCCGACCCCGGGCACGTCTTCGATCAGCAGGTGGCCGCGACAGAGCAGGGGCACGAGCGCGAGGCGCACCACCTCGGGCTTGCCGACGATCACGCGGCTGAGGTTTCGCTCCAGCTCGGCCAGTGCTTCCATGGCGCTAGGTTACTGGCTAGCGGCGCTCCTCGGCGTCCGAGGGGGGGCGCCCGGGTCGGATCACTTCTGGCCGAAGCGCAGCACCCCCGCTTGCTTGGTCAGGTGCTCCTCCAGGCGCTCGATCTGCTGACCCGCGGCGGTGTCGCGCAAGCTCCGCGCGCGCTTGAAGCCGGCCGCCAAGGCCCCGGTCAGGCGGCGGTTGTTCTGGCGGCAGCCAGCGCAGGTCAAGGAGACGCTCGGGACGGGCTCGGCCTCTTCGTCCTCGAACCCGAAGCTCCCGCCGCCGCCGCCGCACCTGGCGCAAGGCTGGAGGGCCAGGGCCAGCTCGAGGAGCTTGCGCTGCAGCCGGGCCGCGGTGAGCTCCGCCACGAAGCTGCGGTCGCGCTTGAGGTTGCGGCGTTGCTCGAGGGCCCGTCGGCCGAGGGGGCTGCCCTTGAAGGCTTCGCTGACGTGATCGAGCAGCTCGATCGCGGCCACGGGCAGCTCGGGCTCGACCAGCGCCAGCAGGCGCTCTCCGTTCAGGCGCAGTCGTCGCGCGAGCTCCTTGGCCTCCGTCCGCTCGGCCTGCGAGCCCGACGCCTCGAGCCGGGCAGCTCCGCGCAGCGCCTTGCCGCAGCGGCCCTTCTCGCGCGCCTCCTCGGCGAGGCGCTGGACTCGCTCCTGCTTCGCCCCCAGCCCGAGGCCAGGCGCGTCGCGGAGCGCTCGAACCAGGGCGGCGCGGAAGCCCGGCTTGCGCGGGTCGCCGGCGTAGAGCTGCTCCCCGTCGCCGGCGAACACGCGGGCCCGGTCGGCGCGGAGGCTGCGCCCGTCGACCGTGATCGACTCGTAGACCGCGGCCTGCGGCAGCTCGAAGCCCTCGGCGCGGGTCGCGACCCCGACCGCGAGCCCGGGCCCGCTGGGGAGCGCGCTGAGCAGCTCGCGCGCAGCCGCCCCCTCTTCGCTGCCCTTGGCCCAAGCGAAGAGCACGACGACGCGCTGGACGCCGGCGCCCAGCTCGGGGCCCGCGCGGTGCCCTTCGCACCGGATCTGATCGACGCGGGGCCCGTCGTCGGCGCGGGCCGCGGAGCTCGCGCTCCAGCAGGCGAAGAGGGCCAGGGCGAGGGCGGCGGACGGGGTCTGGTTCGTCATGAGGGTCTCCGGTGCGGTGTCACAGGAGTGCACGCGGGATCACCCGTTCTGGTTCCATCGCCTTTCCGCGCCAGGCGGATATCGTGGAGGCGTGAGCCCCGGCGCGCTGAGCAACGAAGAGATCGCCAAGCACCTGCGCGAGGCGAGCGACCTGCTCGCGCTGCAGGAGGCGAACCCCTTCCGGGTCGACGCCTACCGCCACGCCGCGGAGACCGTGAGCGGCCTCCGGCTGCCGCTCGAGACGATCTACCGCGAGGAGGGCTTCGACGGCCTGGTCGCGCTGCCCACGATCGGCAAGGGGATCGCCGCCGCGATCGCCGAAATGCTCACCCGCCGCCGCTGGCTCTTCCTCGAGCGCCTGCGCGGCTCGGAGGACCCCGTCGAGGTGCTCCAGCGCGTCCCCGGCGTCGGGCCGGCCCTCGCGCAGCGCTTCCACGAGGAGCTGGGGATCGACGACCTCGACGAGCTCGAGCACGCGCTCGCCGAGGGCGAGGTCGAGGCCCTCAGCGGCGTGGGCGAGCACATGGCCGCCAACTTCCGCGCCGCCCTGGAGGGGATCCACGCCCAGCCCCGCGGGCGCGAGGCGACCCACGGCCCCGAGCCCTGCGTGGGCGTGCTCCTCGGCGTCGACGCCGAGTACCGGCGCAAGGCCGCGGCCGACGAGCTGCCCAAGATCGCGCCCGAGCGCCACAACCCCGCGGGCGAGCGCTGGCTCCCCGTGCTCCACGCCCACCGCGGCGAGTGGCACTTCACGGCGCTGTTCAGCAACACCGCCCGCGCGCACCGGCTCGGCAAGACCCGCGACTGGGTGGTCCTCTACTGGTACGACGACGAGCACGACGAGGGCCAGCACACTGTCGTGACCGAGACCCGCCCCGGGATCCTCGAGGGCCGCCGCGTCGTGCGCGGGCGCGAGTCGTCCTGCGTCGAGCACTACACCCGCGCCGAGGCGGAGTAGGCAGGGCGGTGAGCGCCTCGAGTCAGCCTCTGAAGTGGGTCTTCAACTTCCTGACCCGCGCAAACCTGCGCTGCGAGGACATCGGCCGAGAGTTTCACGACCTCCTCACCAGGAGCTTGCCCGAGGCTGCTCCGAGCACCTTCGCGGGTGGCGACGAGCGGGCGCGCCAGGCGGAGCCAGAGAAGTCAGCGAGCTCCGCCGCTGCGATTCGCTTCTCCAGGTCGGGCGTCAGCCCGCCAAACTTCTGACGAAGCTGGCGGAGAAGAACCCGGCGTTCGCCTTCGAGAATTCCTTCCACTCGTAGCTGTTCGGCAGCGGTCACGGCGCTCTCCAGTGCGTCTTGGGGCAGCGCGGATACAACGAGGCTAGCTGCGTGACGGCCGAACGCCAGCCGCCAGAGTCCTCGAGCGGCCCCAGGGTAGGGGCCCAGGCATCACCGGATCAAGGAGCCTGCGTGAGTGACCTGCGATCACGCTCACTGGAACGCTCTGCAAACAGTCGCGGACGGCAGGCAGAAGCTGCGGAGTTGGCCCAGCGCGTTCGCATGGGCGAGCTCTCCACGGGTGACGTGGAGTTGGCGTTCCATTGCCGCAGCGAGGTGGCTCGCCTGGTGCTGAGTCGCGACTTCGAGCCTCCGCTCCCACTCCCCGAGTGGGTGTATGGGCTGAAGGCCTGGCTGAAGGCCTTGGCTCGAGCCGCCTTGGCAGGCGCTTCCCATTTGGCAGACGTGGCGACCCGGAGACGGGACGCTCCCTGACCTGACGAGGGCCCTGTCGCTTTGGGTCCACGAAGGGGGAGACGCTGCTCTCTTGGCGGCGCAGGCTGCTGCGCCAGTGGCGGCAGAGACGCTCGAGCGAGAGATCGACGCCGGGAGTGGTCTTGAATCGCGCCTGGACTTCGTGAGGCGTGGGCTGTGGGCAGGGAGCGCGATCTGCACCGCTAGCCTGGCTGTTGGGTATCCACGTGTCGGGTCATACGTCGTAGAGGTGGCCCGTGCCGCCGCCTTGGCTCTGTCTGAGGAGAGGGTCATTTACCGAGCCGTAGAGCGTTTCGCGCGGGGGCGGTCCGGAGGTGTAGAGCGTCCCTTGAGCACGGAGGGGCGCTCGATCAACGAGGAGGCGCTGGAGACTGTTCACGAGGCAATGAGGCAAGCGGTTGCTGCATTCGCTTTGCGGCGACGCTAGGGCCTAGGGCCTAGTTCCCCAATCCGCCCAGGGCGCGCTCGGCGTCGGCGCGCATGGGGTGGCCCTGCGGCGCGTTGGTCAGGAAGGCCTGCAGGGCCTCTTTGGCCTTGGCGCGCTGGCCGAGCTTGGCCAGGGCCAGCCCGCGCAGGCCGTGGGCCTCGAGCTGCTGGCGGCGCTTCAGGCACTGGTCGAGGTCTGCGACCGCGCCCTGGAAGTTGCCCGCGCGGAAGCGGGTGTAGCCGCGCCCGTAGTAGGCCAGCGCCAGCTCGGGGTCGAGCTCGAGGGCCTTGCTGAAGCTCAGCTCGGCCTTGTCGTCGCGGCCGAGCTGGCCCTCGGCGTTGCCGCGGTTGGCCCAGAAGGCGGCGATCTCGGGGCGCGACTTGGTCGCCTCGATCGCGTCCAGGAGCGCGCCGCCCACGTCGCCCATTTCGCGGCGGAGGGCCCCGCGGGCGTCGAACCAGATCGCGCGGCGCCGACACTCGATCGCGCGGTCGTAGTCCTGGAGCGCCCCCTTGGGGTCGCCCGTCTGGCGGCGCAGGTTGGCGCGGCGGGCGAAGGCCATGCCGCGCTCGGGGCGGAGCTCGGCGGCCTTGCTCAGGTCGCGGATCGCGCCCGGGACGTCGCGGGCCTTGACCCGCAGCGCGGCGCGCGCGATCCACACCATGTAGAGGCTCGGGTCGAGCTCGAGGGCCTGGTCGTAGTCCGCGCGGGCGCGCTTCAGCTCGCCGGCCTGGCTGAGGATCCCCGCGCGGTTGGCCCACACCTTGGCCAGCTTGGGCGCCAGCTCGACGGCCCGGTCGAGGTCGGCGATCGCCTCGCGCAGGCGACCCTGGTCGGCCTTGAGCTGACCGCGCGAAGACCAGGCCGCCGCCAGGTTAGGGTCGAGCTCGAGCGCCTTGTCGAGCAGGCGCAGCCCCTCGGCGAGGTCGCCCTGGTCGCGGCGCAGGATCCCCAGGTTGGCCAGCACGCGCGGGTCGTCAGGGCGCTCGCGCAGGGCCGCCTCCAGGGCCGCCGCTTGCTCCTCGTCGCCGCCGCGCTTGGTCCGCAGGGCGGCCTCGCCTTTGCCGGCGCGCGCGGCGCGTACCTTGGCGAGCAGCTCCTTGACTTGCTGCAGCTCGGGGCGCGCGAGGGCGACGCCGTTGAGGTCCTGCTCGGCGCCTGCGAGGTCTCCGACCTCGAGCCGGAACTGGCCGCGGAGCCAGCGCGCGTCGATATCCCCCGGCGCCAGGCGCAGGGTCTGGTCCAGGTCCGCCAGGGCGCCCTCGGCGTCGCGCTGCTCGAAGCGGAGCAGGGCCCGCGCGCGGTAGGCCAGGGGCAGGCGCGCGCCGCCGCGCAGCAGCTCGCCCAGCAGGCGCTGGGCCTCGGGCCCGCGGCCGGCCTGGACCAGGGCCAGCGCCCGCTCGGCCTGGAGCTCGGCGTCGCCGGGGCGGACCTCGAGGGCGCGCTCGATCGCGTTCAGGGCCTCGCCGTGGCGCTGGAGCGCGCGGAGGGTGGTGGTCAGCACGCGCCAGCCAGAGACCTGGCGCGGCTGGAGCTCGACCGCCCGCTGCGCGGCCGCGAGCCCCTCGGCCGGCGGCACGAGCTGCGCGAACACGGTCAGCAGGCGCGCGTCGCGGCAGCCCTCGACGCCGCCCTGGAGCCGGAGCGCCTCGCGCATGTCGGCGGCCGCGCCCGCGACGTCGCCCAGCGCGCGGCGCGCCATGGCGCGCCCCTCGTAGAGCCCGAAGTGCTCTGATCCGCCCAGCTCGATCGCCTTGTCGAAGTCGGCCTTGGAGCGCTCGTGCTCGCCGACCCGCCCGTGCATGCCGCCCCGGTTGGCGTAGCCCTTCCACGAGTCGGGGGCCAGCGCGATCACTTGGGTCGCGTCGCGCAGGGCCTCCTCCATGCGGCCCATGCGCGCCAGGACCTCGGCCCGCCCGTTGACGACCGCGAGCTTGGTCCGCTCGTCCTCGGCCAGGCGCACGGCCTGGTCGTAGTCGCGCAGCGCGCCCTCGAGCTGACCCTGCTCCATGCGCTGCTGGCCGCGGCGCGCCAGGTCCGCGACGGAGCCCTCGGCGACCTCGACCGTGGCCGTGGCCAGCCCCATGGCCGCGCCCATGGCGTGGCTGAAGGCCGAGTCCGGCCCGAAGCGGCTGCGGGCCTGCTCGACCAGGCGCAGCCCCTGGGCGCCGCCCACGCGCAGCAGGGCTCGCCCGGCGGGGATCGCGCGGCGTCCGTCGTGCTCGGCGTGGAGGTAGCGCTGGAGCGCCTCGGTCGCGCCCTGCTCGATCCCGATCCAGCCCAGGGCCTCGCAGATCGCCCCCGCCAGCTGCAGGCGCAGGGGCGAGACGCTGCGGCCGATCCGCTCGCCGAGGACCGTGCCGAAGTCGACCGTGTTGCGCCCCGGGCGGAGGCCCGCGCCGCTGCGGAGCACGAAGCGCTTGCCCGCCGCGGCCAGGACCCGCTGGTCGTCGGGCTCGAGGGGCTGCTCCGGCTTGCGGTCCAGGTAGCGCTCGACGGCCTGGGAGAGGCCCTCGAGCGGCTGCTGGCCCGCGGCGGCCTCGGCGGCGTCGGGCAGGCGGACGCTCAGGAAGGACTCGCGGATCACGTCCTTGACCTCGCGCGTCACCCGCTCGAGGTGCTCCACGAGCAGGTCGACCACCGGCTGCTCGGGGTAGCGGACCAGCGAGAGCAGCAGGTCGTCGGGGAGCTGTGGGCCCTTGGCGGCGGCCTCCAGCGCGCCGCGCACCTCCTCGACCCGCGCGCTGGCCGCGGCGGCGCGGGCGTCGTTCATTGCGCGCAGGGCCTGCTCCGCGCCCTCCCGGTCGACCCCCAGCTCGGCCGCGCCCTCGTAGACCTGCTGGGCGAGGACCCACTGCTCGGCGGCCTGGGCGGCGCGCCCCAGGGCCAAGGCCGCGTCGTGGCGCTGCTGGCGCGCCTCGGCGCTCTCGGGGTCGAGGTCGAGCCAGCGCTGGGCGGCGACGACCAGCTCCAGCGCGGACATCAGCCGCTGCTGACGGCGCTCGACCTTGGCGCTGGGCGCGAGCTCGTCTTCGCCCCCGGAGAGCGCGGCGAGCTGGGTCTGCGCGGCCTGGGTCGCGGCGCGCGCCTCCCCCGCCAGGCCGCTCTTGAC
>CALDQK010000551.1 GCA_937911525.1 uncultured bacterium | reverse complement strand
GGGCGAGGGCGGCGGCGACGGCTGGGACGACGAGTGGGAGGACGAGTCCGTCTCTGGCGTGCGCAGCATCAAGCGCGGCGACCTGCCCCTGGCGCTGGCCCACAACATCAAGGGCTTGGTCTACCTGGCCAAGAAGGACCTCAAGCTGGCGCGCCGCGGGTTCAAGCAGGCGCTGATGGCCGACGAGGGCAGCTCGCTCGCCAAGGCGGGCCTGGGCCACGTGCTCCTCGCCAAGGGTGAGCTGACCCAGGCGGCCCGCCGCTTCCGGGACGGGCGCGAGCTGCAGATCCAGCGCAGCGACCAGGCGGGCTACTTCTACGCCGAGGGGCGCCGCTTCCTCGGCCTGGCGCAGCGGAGCAAGAAGCCCGAGTTCTTCAAGCAGGCGCGTCAGTCCTTCGCCCGGACCCGCACCGCCAACCCCTACCACTCGCTGGCGGCCCTCGAGCGGGCCAAGCTCTGCGCCGAATGGGGCGTGCACGACATCGCGGTCCGCAGCGCCGAGGAGGCCGTGCGGGTCGACCCCTACCTGCGCGAGGGCTACGAGGTGCTCGGCTTCCTCTTCACCCGCGACCTCGCCACCGAGCGCGACGAGAAGAGCAAGCGGCCCGAGTTCCTGCGCGACCACGAGCGGGCCAAGCAGGAGTTCGACAAGGCGGTCAACGCCGCGGCCGAGAAGAGCGCGGCGGCCGACGCCTTCTACGGGCGCGCCCTGGCGCTGCTGGCCCTGGCCGGGCCCGAGGGTCCCGGCGACAAGGTCGAGCAGGCCAAGCAGGACCTCGAGCAGTCGATCAAGGCGATCCCGACCGACTTCGGCGACGCCGAGCCGCGCCAGATCAACCAGGCCATCGCCTACCTAGAGCTCTACGCCCAGGTCAACGAGCGCCTCGGCAACGCCGGGGCGAGCGAGGAGGCCATGACCCGGGTCGCCTTCGTCAAGAAGAAGGCCAAGGAGGCCGCCGAGGCCCAGCTCAAGGAGGGCCAGACCCTCCGTGACCGCCTCAACTACTCGGAGGCGATCAAGCGCTTCGACCGCGCGATCGAGCTGGACCCCAAGTTCGACAAGGCCTTCTACGACCGCGGCACCTGCTACCTCAAGATCGGCAACTTCGTCCCGGGGATCCTCGACTTCAGCCGCGCGCTGGAGCTCAACCCGCGCATCGCGGACCAGGTCTACAACAAGGTCTATCAGATCAGCTACGTCGTCGACCTGAACCGCGTGATCACCGAGCTGAACAAGATCGTCTCGGATCACCCCAACGTCAGCTACGTGGTGTTCCTGCGCGGCTTCTTCTACGTGGCCAAGACCGAGTTCAAGCAGGTCAGCCGCGAGGACCTCGAGCTGGGCATCGCCGACTTCGACCGCTGCCTGGAGCTGAACACGACCCACGTCACGGCGCTGCTCTACCGCGGCTTCCTGCACATGAAGATGGCCGACAAGGAGTCGGAGCAGGCGACCAAGGAGCAGTGCTACGCGACGGCGATGAAGGACTACCTGCACGCGCTCGACCTCGACCCCGAGTCGGGCATCAGCCACTACCTGCAGGCCCTGTGCTGGTCGATCCGCTCCAAGGAGAAGGAGGGCGCCGAACAGGAGGAATACAAGCAGAAGTCCATCGAGGAGCTGCGGGCGAGCTTCCAGAGCCAGTTCAAGGGCTACGAGCGCATCCGCAACGAGAAGGGCTTCGACCCCGTGCGCGAGATGAAGGAGTTCAAGCAGTTGATGCGCGGCAAGTAGCCGGCGCTACACTGCTCACATGGCTCAACTGATCATCGTCGAGGGGGAGAACCGCGGGAAGGCCTTCGACCTGTCGCGCGCTCGCGAGACGGTCGGCAGCGCGAGCTCCAACACGATCATCCTCACCGACCGGCGGATCTCGAGTAACCACGCCGAGATCGTGCGCAAGAAGCACGGCTACGAGATCAAGAACCTCGACCACAGCAAGGCGCTGCAGGTCAACGGCGAGGTGTTCCGCTCGACCCGCCTCCAGCACGGCGACTGGATCACGATCGCGGACACGACCTTCGTGTTCTCGGAGGACAACGAGCCCCAGGCCGAGCAGATCGAGCTGCAGTCCATCGACACCGACGACCTGCTGCGGAGCCAGATCCAGGCCCGGCGCAAGTCCTTCGAGGACGCCGAGTCGGTGATCGAGACCCTGGCGCCCGAGCGGGTCCAGAAGGGCAAGAGCAAGGACCAGCGGCTCAAGATCCTGTTCCGGCTGGCCCACCACCTCAGCAGCACGCTCCTCCTGCGCCGCCTCGGCGACAAGCTGGCCGAGGAGGTCCTCGACATCTTCGACGCGGACCGCGTGTTCGTGCTCACGATGGAGGAGGACCAAAAGCGCCTCCGCCCCCTCGCCAGCCGCAGCCGCTACAGCGACCAGGACAGCAGCGGGGACATCTCCCGCACGATCATCAAGGAGGTGCTCTCGACCAAGGAGGCCGTGCTCTGCTCGGACGCCATGGACGACGCGCGCTTCCTCTCGGGGCAGTCGATCGTCGACAGCAACATGCGCAGCTTCATGTGCGTGCCCTGCATCCACCACAGCCGCGTCGTGGCGCTGCTGCAGGTCGACAGCTCGACCGAGCGCTCCTTCTCGGGCGACGACCTCGACCTCCTCAACGGCATCGCCCAGTTCGTCGCGGTCCTGATCGAGAACTGCAAGGGCTACCAGAAGAGCCGCGAATACAACCAGCAGCTCTTCCACCTCGGCCGCGCGATTCAGCGCCTGAGCTCCTTCCTCGACCGCGAGACGATCCTCAAGGAGGTCGGCAAGATCGCCTGCCAGCAGCTCGGCTGCACCAAGGCCAGCGTGATCCTCCTGACCGAAGAGGGTCGCCTGCGCCTCGAGAGCGTCCAGGGCATGACCAAGGACGTGTGGAACCAGATCCGCGGGACCGACATCGGCGAGCGCTTCTGCCGCCGCGTGGTCGAGGAGGCCCGCCCGCTCCTGGTCCAGGACATCCGCGAGCTGGGCTACACCCCCAACCCGCGCTACTCGACCCGCTCGTTCTTGATCGTGCCCATCGTGAGCAAGGCCCAGACCTCCATGGGACGGCGCAGCGGCGCCAACGCCGAGCAGACCAAGGTCCTGGGCACGATCGCGGTCACCGACAAGATGGGCGGCGGCACCTTCTCGGGCAACGACCAGAAGATCCTCGACATCCTGGCCGGCCAGCTCGCGATCGCGCTCAAGAACGCCGAGCTCTACGAGAAGGCGACCGTCGATGGCCTGACCAAGGTCTACCTGCGCCGCTACTTCGAGCAGCAGCTCAACGAGCGGGTCAAGGAGGTCACCGACGGCGGCAACGCGCCGCTCTCGCTCCTGATCCTCGACCTCGACCACTTCAAGCACACCAACGACACCTACGGCCACCAGGCCGGCGACGAGGTGCTCAGGACCCTCGGCTCCCTGCTCAAGAAGTGCGTCCGCCCCGCCAGCGACACCGTCGCCCGCTACGGCGGCGAGGAGTTCACCGTCCTGTTGCCCGGCGCCGACAGCGCCCTGGCCGTCAAGGTCGCCGAGCGGAT
>CALDQK010000550.1 GCA_937911525.1 uncultured bacterium | reverse complement strand
CTGGCGCCGGCGGGCGTAGTCCAGGGTTCGCCGAATCGTCTCGGCCATCCGCCGGCACACCGAGCCGATCTTGCCCGCCAGCTCGCGCACGCGCTCGGGGGGCAGCTCCTGCTTGGCCAGCAGGTCCGCGTAGCCCTGCGCGACGTTGAGCGGCGTCCCCAGCTCGTGGGCGACTCCGGCGCCGATCTTGCCGAGCGTGGCCAGACGATCCGCGTGCCGCAGGCGCTCGAGGGCCTGCACGCGAGCTTCGGTCTCGGCCTCCAGCCGGCGACGCGCGTCCGCGAGGCTGGCGCACATTGCGTTCATCTCCGTCGCCAGCGCCCCGAACTCGTCGTTGCGCTCGAGGGTGAGGCGCTCCTCGAACTCGCCCCGCGCGACGCGACGAGCCAGCTCCAGCAGCGCCCGGGTCGGGCGCCCGACCAGGTGACGGCCCGCGATCAGGGCGAACACCACGAAGAGCCCCACCATGGCGATCGTGGAGCTGCCGACCATGAGCAGGCTCTGCTGGGTGAAGTGGGCCTGGGTAGCCAGGGACTCCTCGAGCTCGATCGCCACCTGGTGCCCCTCGTGCTGACGAAGGGGCACGTAGGTGAGCATGCGCGCTGGCTGACCCTCGCCCGGCGCGAGCTGGTGCACGGCGATCTCGCCGCGCGAGAGGGGCGCCAGCGCCTCGTCAGGCGCCCGCGGCCGCAGCGCGCCGGGCAGGGGCTGACCCTGCCCGTCGACCCACACCCAGCGCAGGTGAACGTCCTCGAGCAAGGGCGAGAGGCGCTCGACCGCGGTCTTGGCGCCAGCGGCGCCCTCGTCTCGCCACACCTGCGCGACGAGCTCCGCGACGCAGCGACCCCAGATCCGCTCCTCGCGGCGAACCTCCTGCTCGAAGATCGCCTGCTCGCGCTGAATCGAGAGCCAGCCCGAGATCCCCTGCACCAGGCACGCGCAGGGGAGCAAGGCCAGGGCGAGCTTGTTGGCGACCCTCATCGGTCCTCCCTCAGGCTTCGGGGCTCAGGAGAGGGTCGCATGCCTGCCGCGCGGGGTGAGAACCAAAGCAACAGGGCGCTGGAGAGTCTCCAGCGCCCTGCGCGGCTCAGCCTCTCGGGCGGGCGCCTACTCGGAGGCGCTGCCGACCATGACCGGGCGGGAGAGCGGCGAGCGACCGCCCACGCTGACGGGCTCGAGCGGGCCCGAGTCGGCCTCGCGCTCGGCGGCGCGCACGGCCCTCGCGGCGTCCTGCTTGGCCTTGTGCTCCTGGTGGTCCTCCTCGGTCCAGAGGTGCTCGGCCTGCTCGATCAGGACGTCGCCGCCGCCAGCCTCGTAGACGTCCTTCCAGTCATTGAGGGCCGTCCAGCCAGCGTGGTCGAGGCTCTCGACCGCGAGGTCGATCTCGACCCGCTTGCCCCGCTCGATCGAGCGGAGCTGGTCGGTCAGCTTGGGCACGCCCAGGAAGGTCAGCGCGCCGGGGATCT
>CALDQK010000549.1 GCA_937911525.1 uncultured bacterium | reverse complement strand
GGATCAAGAGCGCGACGAGGAGGGAGCGCGCGCCCGCGCCTCGCTCGCTCACGTCGACGCCTTCGGCCGGGCCGCCCAGGCCTCACAGGACTCCAGCGCCACCGCGCCGCAGAGGGCGAAGAGCGGCAGGGTGAACACGAAGTAGCGGGGGTTTCGCACGATCTGATTCCCCCCCAGGGGGAAGGTCAGCAGGAACACCCCCGCGAAGTAGAGCGCCAGGAAGCACGCCGCCGGTCGGCCTGCGTCGTGCTCCTCGCGCCGCCTCAGCAGGAGCACGACCCCGAGCAAGCCGAGCCAGGGCGCCGGGCCGAAGCGGTCCGGGCGAGACCAAACCTGGAGGTAGGCCAGCACGCGCTGACGAGGGGTGGCGAGCCCGCGCGTTTGGACGAAGTGCTCCTCGGCCGCGATCTCCTCGAGCTCCCAGATCGGGTTGCTGTCGCCGATCGGCCGACCGCGCTCCACGGTATTCTCGGCGTACTGCTGGCCTCCGATCAGGAGCGCGAGCAGCGCGAGCGCGAGCGTCCGCCAGGCCAGCGTCCGCCAGGGATCGCGGCGCCTCAGCCCGACCCAGGTCACGAGCGCCATGGGCAGGGCCAGCAGCCCCAAGGAGTGGACGATCAGGCACAGGCCCAGGGAGACCCCACTCAGGGCCAGCCAGATCCGCGAAGGGCGCGCCGCCGCCCGCCCCAGGCTGATCACGAGGGTCAGGACCGTGAGCCCCAAGAGCGGGTCGACGCTGTAGGCCTGCAGCGTGTGGCGGTAGTAGGTCGTCCCCAGGAGCAAGACCGGCGCGGCGAGCTGAGCCAGGGCGCTCCGGCGTCGCAGCGCGACGACCAGGCCCAGGGCGGTGACACAGGGCGTCCACGCGAAGACCAGCTTGCCGACCCCGACGACGTCGGCGTGCCCCTGGATCAGGTAGCCCCACAGGAAGGTGGCGGGGAAGCCCAAGGGATGAGTCATGGGCGAGAAGTAGCCGCTCTGCGGATCCGCTGCGGAGAAGAGATAGAAGCTCACCTCGCCCCGCTCGAAGATCAGGCGAGCCAGCTGCGCGTATTGGAGGGCGTCGTCGCTGCCGTGCACGACCCCGAACACGGCGGCGCCAGCCAGCTGGAGCGCGAGCAACACGCCGAGCGCGCCGAGGGCCAGGAGGAGCAGGCCACCCCGCGCAGGGTCGAGGCTTCGCAGCCAGCCCCAGCCCAGGATCAGGGCGCGCTGGCCGCAGCGCAGGCGGCGGGGCGTCGGGAAGACCGCCAGGGCGCCCAGGAGCGCCGCGCCCCAGAGGTAGAAGCGCGGGTCGCGTTGAGGCGCGAGGGCGTAGAGCAGGATCGCGAGCCAGGGGAGGAGGAGCGGCGGGAGGACGAGGGCCACGAGGGCCAGCTCGGGGAGCTCGTCTGGGGCTGGACCCGCTCCTGGGTCGGCTCCTGAGCCCGCTCCAGGGTCGGCAGCTGGCGCGCTACGCAGCTGCGCGAGCAACCCGAACAGAGCGAGAGGTGCCAAGACATAGGTGAACAGGAGCCAGGGCAGCGCTTCCTTCATGCTCCCAGCAGTTGTCCACCAATCCTTGGAACCCTATAGTGCGGCGCTCCTCGAGGGACAGCAAGAATACCAGCCGTGACAGCCGAGCAACAGGACGATGCGACGTCGCCGACGCCTCCTGTTGAGGCGAGCGCCGGACCTGGCTCGGAGCTCTCCAACACGTCCTTGCTCGCCGAGGTCCTCGCGCGCTTGCCAGCCGGCGAAGCGGTCACCCACATTCGCCCGAGCGGCGGCCGGCTCGGCCTCGACCTCAAGGAGCTGTGGGACTACCGCGAGCTCGTCTACTTCCTCTTCATGCGCAAGATCAAGGCCGACCACCGCCAGATGGCGCTCGGCCCCCTGTGGCTCATCCTGCGCCCCGTGCTGAGCGCGGTCCTCTACACCCTGATCTTTGGGACCCTCGCCAAGCTGCCCTCGGGCAACCTGCCCTACGCCCTCTACAACTTCTCCGCGGTCGTGCTGTGGACCTTCTTCACGGCCTCGGTCGTGGGGGCCAGTACGAGCCTGCTCGAGAACCGCCAGCTGCTGGGGAAGGTCTACTTCCCGCGCATCGTGATCCCCGTCGTGGCCGTCCTCTCGAGCCTGTTCACCTTCGGGATCTCGTTCGTGATCCTGATCCTGGTCGCGATCGGCTTCGGCTATCCGCCGACCCCGATGCTCCTCCTCGTGCCGATCTACGTGCTCTTGACCGGCCTGATCGCGCTCGGAATCGGCCTGTGGTTCGCGCCCTGGGTCGTCCACTACCGGGACGTGGCCAACCTGCTCGACTACGGGCTCCTGGCCTACATGTATCTCTGCCCGATCGTCTACGCGATCGAGGGCTTCGTCCCCGCCAAGTACGAGACCCTCTACCGGCTCAACCCGATGACCAACGCGATCCAGGGCTTCCGCTGGTGCCTGCTCGGGGAAGGCGACCCCCCGGGCGCGCTGCTCGCGCTCAGCTTCGCGCTCGCGCTGCCCCTCGTGCTGAGCGGAGTGCTCACCTTCCGCCGCGCTGTGCGGAGCATCGTGGACGTCGCATGAGCAAGCGCATCCAGGTCTCCGACCTCGGCAAGCGCTACCGGATCTACCGCAGCGGCCTCCCGCCGACGGGCCTGCTGCAGGCCGCGGGTCGGGCGCTCTTCAGCCCCTTCGACTATCTCCACACCCGCCTGCGCAAGCCGCGCGAAGACGAGCTCCTGTGGGCGCTGCGAGGGGTCTCCTTCTCGGTCGGCGAGGGCGAAGTCCTGGGCGTGATCGGCAAGAACGGCTCCGGCAAGAGCACGCTGCTCAAGCTCCTCTCGCGGATCACCGACCCCACCGAGGGCGAAGCGGTGCTCTCCGGCCGAGTCGGCAGCCTGCTCGAGGTCGGGACGGGCTTTCACCCCGAGCTGACCGGGCGCGAGAACGTCTACCTCAACGGCGCGATCCTCGGCATGCGCAAGCGCGAGATCGACGCCAAGTTCGACGACATCGTCGACTTCGCCGGGTCCACCGTCTCTCGCCTGATCGACACCCCCGTCAAGCGCTACTCGAGCGGCATGCACGTCCGCCTCGGCTTCGCCGTCGCGGCCCACCTCGACCCCGAGGTCCTGCTCGTGGACGAGGTCCTCTCGGTCGGGGACGCCGCCTTCCGCCGCCAATGCGTCGCCAAGATCGAAGAGATTCGCCAGCACGGACGCTCGATCCTCTTCGTCAGCCACAACCTGTCTTCGGTCGTCCAGCTCTGCACGCGGGTCCTCCACCTCGAGCGGGGAGAGGTCGTCAACGAAGGCGACCCTGGCAAGGTGACGCGCGACTACCTGGCCCAGGCCGACGCCCACGCGCCCACCGACCTCGCCGAGCGCACCGACCGCCTCGGCGACCAGCGCTTCCGCTTCACCGGGCTCCGGCTCGAGCTGGCCAACGGCCTCCCGGCGGACGCGATCCCGCTGGGTGAGCCCGCCCGCCTGGTGCTCAGCTACACGAGCACGCCGGGGGCCGCCCTGGACAACGCCTCCTTCCTGCTCGTCGTACGGGAGGGGACCAACGACCAGGAGCTGATCCGCCTCTGGAGCCCCCACCAGCAGGTCGACTTCGGGACCCTCCCTAGTGAGGGGCAGATCGTGATCGAGCTCCCGCGGACCCAGCTCGCGCCGGGGAGCTACGACGTCGACCTGCACGCTGGCCTCGGCGACACACCCGCGGACATCGTCTACAACGCCGGCCGGATCGTGGTCGAGGAGGGCGACTTCTTCGGCGGCGGCGGAGGCTCCGCCGACATGCACGCCCTGTTCGTGGTCCCTCACAGCTGGAGCGTCCGCGGCTAGGAACCGCGAGCTCGGGCCTACTCCGGCCCTCGCCCCCTCAGCCGCTGAACCCGCCCGTGCAGCCAGGCCGCCAGGGCGTAGGTGTCCAGCCGCCCCTCGCTGACCAGCTCGCTGCGCAGCACCTCGTAGCTGCGGCGGGGCCGGCGGAGGCGAGGGTCCAGCCGCTCGAGCAGGCGCAGCGCGCGCAAGAGCGCTCGCTCCCTGCGCGTCGCCCGGCCGGCTGAGGGAGGCGCGACCCGCTCGACGTGGTCCAGCAAGGAGCGCACGCTGACCCGGTAGGTGTAGCGCCCGCTCGCGACGAGGTCCTCGTGAGCCCGCTCGGCCAGCTCCCGGCAATGATCAGGGTCGGCGGCTCGCGCGAGGGCCTCGTCCAGGTTGCTCCAGTCCTTGGCCACCGGAATGTAGTGCTCGTCGGCGCGCATGATCCCGTTGTAGTCGCCCTCCACGAGGAGCTGCGTCGTGCGGGTCATGGCGCACTCGAAGTGGCGCGGGCTGATCGCGAAGAGCTCGAGGTTGCCGTCCAGGCCGGGGAAGCAGGCAGCCTCGACCTCGTCGAAGTCAGCCGCGGGGTGCGCTGCCACGTATTCGTCCACCCGCGCGCGGATCGACCCGTCGGGGTCGTGCAGGCTGGCGCCGCCCTCGCAGCCAGGCATGACCCGCGAGCGGAGCAGGAAGCGATACCAGTCGTCGCCGAGGAACACGTCCCCGGGGTCGGTCGAGAGGTCGAGCGTCAGACCACGCGCGCCCTCGGCTCGCTGGATCCGATCCGCGATCTCCCACTTGAGCTGAGCGTGTCGCCCCAGCCAGTAGGGCAGGCGGCGCGCGCGGTAGCCAATGTCGATCGGGCGGGGAGCGCGGGTCGTCGGCTGACGGGCGACCCACTCGCAGGCCAGCTCGTCCACGTAGCCCGGCGCCTGCGTCAGGTAGTGGCTCAGCCCCGAGCGGGCGCGCGGGTAGACGGTCTCCCACTCGTGCTCGGGCAAACAGGTGACCATCGTCCCGACCCCCAGCTCACGCAGGAAGTCGTTGACCGGGTCCGAGTGGACGTACTCGTCCTGGCACATGACGGCCAGGTGACCGGCCTGCAGCCTGGAGAGCACCGGCAAGGTCCGCTCGAGCTGGCGCTGCCAGCGCGCGCGCTGCCACTTCTCCGCCATGAAGGTGTAGTGCAGGACCACCAGGTCGAAGCGCACCCAGGCCAGCCAAGCCGGCAGGCCAAGGAAGGCGTTGACGTAGTAGACCTGGCTCCCTTCGCCTGCGTAGCGGCGAAAGGAGTAGAGGTGGTCGCTCACCGTGCGCCGGTCGAGGCGAGACTCCAATTGGTGAACGACGAGGAGACGCACGGGGGAGGGTCGAGGCCGCCGGGGTCACCGGCGGCGAACGACTAGTCCTTCGCCGCGCGGAGGTGGGTGAAGGTCTCGCCGACGCCGTTCTCTTCGTACCAGGCGATCAGCTTGCGCATCCCCGCCTCGAGGTCGACCTCGGGCTTCCAGCCGAAGACCTCCTGGACCTTGCTCGGGTCGAGCAAGAGCGAGTTCAGGTCGTCCTCGAGCGGATCCACGATCTTGGGCTCGTCGGCCGGGGTCACGCCCAGGATCTTGACCGTCAGCCGGTAGACGTCCTCGATCGTGCAGTCCTCGCCGCTCGAGACGTTGAAGTCGCCGCCCGGCGCCTCGCTCGGGAGGAGCATCTCCATCAGCCGCATGAAGTCGTCGAACTCGAGGAAGTCCCGCCGCGTCCGCACGATCAAGCAGGGTTGGCCGCCCTTGAGGCGCTTGTAGAAGGCCGGCATCGGCCCCGTGTAGCTGCGCGGCCCGTAGACGTTGGCCAGGCGCAGGTTGACGTAGTTCAGCCCGCTCATGGCGAGGTAGCGCTCGCCGCCGCACTTGCTGATCGAGTAGCTGGTCAGCGGGTGGAGGGGGTGATCGACCGGGATCGGGACCTGGCGCGCGGCGCCGTAGCTGAGCGCGGTCTGGAAGTAGACGAAGCGCTCCACCTCGTGACGCTGGCTGGCCCGGATCACGTTGACCGTGCCGAGCACGTTGCTGAGCACGTCCTCGCCCCAGTCGTCGGGGTCCTTGTAGGCCGCCGCCGCGTGGAGCACGTGGGTCGGCCGAAAGGAGTCGAAGAGCGCGTCGACGCACGCCTTGTCCACCACCGAGCCGTCCACGACCTGGATCCGCTCGCTCGGCGAGGGCGCGTCGCGCCGGCCGGTGGCGTAGTTGTCGAGGACGGCGACCTCCCGCCCGGCGGCCGCCAGGCGATCGGCCATGTTGCTGCCGAGGAAGCCCGCGCCTCCCGTGACCAGGATCCGCATCTGGTCCTAGTCCTCGTGCTTGAGGTGGGTGTAGGTCTCGGTCAAGCCGTATTCGCGGTAGTAGGCGACCGCGCGCTTGACCGAGGTCGCCATGGGCGTGGTGGCCTCCCAGCCGAACTGCTCCTTGGTCTTGCTCGGGTCGAGCAGGATCGTGAGCGCGTCGTCGGGGCCTGGCTCGCGGATCTCGGGCTCGTCGCTCACGCCCAGCTCGGCGGCGACGAGATCGTAGATCTCCTTGATCGCGCAGTCACTCCCAGTCGAGGCGTGGTAGGTCCCCGACTCTCCCTTGCCGGAGAGGGCGAGGAGCACGACGTCCACCAGGTCCTGCACGTAGACGAAGTCGCGGCGCGTCTTGGAGGCGAAGCAGGCCTTACCCGCCGAGAGGCGGCTGTAGAACACGGGCACCGCGCCGCTGATGTTGCGCGGGCCGACGATGTTGGCCAGGCGGAAGGTCACGTAGTCCAGCCCGCTCATCTCGATGTACTCCTCGCCCGCGGTCTTGCTGATCGCGTACGAGCAGTCCGGGTAGCGAGGGTGGCTGAGGGTGACGGGCTGCTCCTTGGGGAAGTTGCCGTAGCAGAGGGCCGTCTGGAAGTAGACCAGGCGCTCCACCTTGCCGGCCACGGCGGCCTGGACGACGTTGGCCGTCCCCAGAGCGTTGACCAGCGTGTCGTTCTCCCAGTCGTTGGGGTCCTTGTAGCTGGCCGCCGCGTGGACGACGTGCGTCGGCTGGAAGGCCTCGAACTGGGCGCGCACGAAGGCGCCATCCGCGATCGTCCCCTCCACGATCTGGAGGCGCTCGTGAGGCTTCAGGTTGTCTCGACGACCGGTGGAGTAGTCGTCGATGACCAGCACCTCGTGGCCCTTGGCGAGCAGGTTCTCCGTGGTGTGAGAGCCGATGAACCCGCCGCCGCCGGTGACCAAGACCTTCATTCGTGACGCTCCGCGCTGTAGGGCCCAGACCTTAGGCCCTCTCCTATGGGTGGTCAACATCCACTGGCGGGCTGATCGGGTAGCTTCGGTGCATGAACTCGGGGCACGAAGACGAGCGGGCAGCGGTCAGCGAAGAGAACGCCGAGTTCTGGGACGAGCTCTGCGGCACGGGCTTCGCCAAGTCCCTCGGGCTAGGCCACGAGAAGCCCAGCAGCGAGGCCCTGGCTCGCTTCGACGCGGCCTACCTGGACTACTACCCCTACCTCGGGCGCTACCTCGCGGGCCCCTTCGCCGGCCAGCGGGTCCTCGAGATCGGGCTCGGCTACGGGACGGTTGGTCAGCTCTTGAGCGAGGCTGGCGCCGACTACCTCGGTATGGACCTGGCCCGCAACGCCGTGCGCCTGCTCAATCATCGCCGCCAGCTGCTCGGGCTGAGGCCCAGCGGCTTCGTGGCCAACGCGCTGCGGATTCCCCTCGCAGACGGCAGCCTGGACGCCGTGGTCTCGATCGGCTGCCTGCACCACACCGGCAACCTGGGGCAGGCCCTCTCCGAGGTCTACCGCGTCCTACGCCCGGGTGGCCTGGCGCTGATCATGGTCTACAACCGCTACTCCTGGCGCCGCTGGAGTCGCTGGCCCCGCGCTGCCCTGGGAGACCTGGCGCGTGAGCTCCCGCTCGCGGGCAGGCTCTTCCGGCCCCGCCGCGACAACGCCTCCGCCGACGAACGCTTGGCCTACGACTTCCACGCCGCCGACGACGACGCCCCTCCCTTCACCGAGTTCGCCTCACGACGCAGCCTGCGCCGCCTCCTCAGCCGCTTCAGCCAGGTCGAGGTCCGCGCCGAGAACAGCGACGCGCTGAGGGTGCGCCTGCCGCCGCTCTTCCTCACCTACGCCCAGGACCACTTTGAGCTGGTCCGCAGCGTAACCTTCGACCGCATGAGAATGCTGCGCGTCGTCCGACGGACCGGGCTCGGCCTCGACCTCTACGTCACCGCCCGCAAGTAGCCTGCTAGCTGGCTAGGCGCGGCCCAGCTCGGCCAGGGTCGTCTCGACGCGGTGGGCCAGGGTGTGCCCGTCGCGGACGTGGGCCTCGGCGGCCTCGACGAGGCGCACCCGCTCGGCGGGGTCGCGGAAGCGCTCCATGACCTCGTCCAGGTTGCTGAAGTCGGACGCCAGCTCGAGGTAGTGCTCGTTCGGGCGGAGGATGTCGTTGTAGCGGCCCGGAAAGAGGATCTGGCAGGTCCGAGTCCCGATCGCGTCGAAGTGGCGCGAGGAGATCGCCTTGCCCGAGTGCTCGTGCGGGGTGTGGAAGAAGCGCTGCTTCAGCTGGGCGAAGTCGGCTCGCGCCAGGAGCGCGTCGCGCCCCGGGTGGCCGCGCGCGATCAGCTGCGCCGTGAGGCCCTGCATGAGCGTGGTCGTGCGCCGCTGCCAGAAGCTGGGCCGAAAGCGCTTCTCGAAGCCGAAGAGCCACAGCGTAGGGTGGCGGCGCGAGACGTAGTCCACCGCCGCGTTGACCAGGCGGTCGTCCCGCTCCAGGAAGCTCCCGCCGGCCTCGGTCGCGACGGTGCCCCGGCAGGTGCCCAGATACTCGGCCCACTCCTCACCCGAGAAGCGGCGCCCGATCTGGAGGTCGACCACCAGCCCGGGGGGTGGGTCGTCGGCGAAGCGGCGGTAGATCCGGTAGCGGTCCATGTCGCCCAGGAGCGGGGCGTAGCTGGCCGAGCGCCCGCCGAGGTCGATCGGCCGCTCGGCGTCGGCGAGGGTCGGCCGGAAGCGCGCCGGGTTGAGCGCGTGCGGGATCGAGAGGGCGCGCGCGCCCGGGACCTCCGCGTAGAGCCAAGCCGCCGTCTCCGCCAGGAGCTGCGAGGCGATCAGGTCGGGCCGAACGCGGTTCAGGAAGGCGATCCGCTCCTTCATGCCGAGGTGCGTGCGCGGGGCGTTGTATTCGTTGCCCACGAACACGGCCAGGCGAGCGCGCCCCCGATCGCGCAGCTCCGGCTCGAGCGGCTTGATCCAGCGCAGGTCGTCGGCGGTGATCGAGTGGAGCAGCACGACGGCGTCGTGCTCGCGGATCTGGCGCTTGGCGTCGGCGGCGACCCCAGGGCGAGCCAGGTCGAGGGTCGTGACCTCGGCGCCGGGAGCGGCCGCGAAGGCGTCGCGCCAGTCGAAGTAGTAGGAGTAGTCCTGCGTGTAGAGGGCCTGCAGGACGAGCAGCTTCACCCGACCACCTGACTCGCGCGCAGCTGCTCGGCGTGCTTCGCCACGCAGGCCTCGATCCGATCCAGGTTGGCCCGCGTCCAGGCCACGGTCTGCTCGAGGCCCTCGCGCAGGGAGACCTCGGCCGTGAAGCCGAGCTCCTGCTTCGACTTCTCGGGGCAGCCGTAGCGGCGCCCCGAGGTGTCCCAGGTCCGCCGCGGCAAGAGCTCGAAGCCGGCCTCGCTACCTGTCAGCTCGACGATGTGCTCCGCCAGCTGGCGGATCGTGTGCTCCTTGCCGGAGGCCAGGTTGTAGGCCTCCCCCGGCTGCCCGCGCAGGGCGCAGGCGATCAGGCCGCGGCACAGGTCGCGCACGAAGATGAAGTCGCGCGAGGAGTCGCCCTCGTTGTGGAGGGGCAACACCTCGCCGTGGAGCGCCTTGTAGACGAAGGTCGGCGTCACGTTGCGCCACACGGTCGCCGGCGTGCCGCGCCACTGGCCGGCGCCGAGGACCTCGCCCGGGCCGAACACGTTCTGGAAGCGGGCCCGAACCACGGGCAGCTCGTGCTGCTTGTGGAAGTAGACCGCGTAGAACTCGCCCACCAGCTTGCTGATCGAGTAGGGGCTGTCCTGCTCGAGCGAGAGCGGGGCGTCTTCCTTGGTCGCGACCGGGTCGCCGTAGGTCTTCTTGGCCGCCGCGCAGCCGGCGCCCGCGTAGACGATCCGCTCCAGGCGCGGGTGATCGCGCTTGAGCCGCTCGAAGAGCTTGAGCGTCGTGAGCAGGTTGTTCTGGTGATCCGCCAGCGGGTCGTGGATCGAGCTCTGGTTGCCGTGGAAGCAGGCCAGGTGGAACACGTAGTCGAAGGAGTCGTCGACCCCCGCCAGCACCGCGTCGTCGGCGATCGAGCCGACCCGCAGCTCCACGCGGGGGTCGCTCGGTAGGTTCTCGCGCTCGGAGCTGAGCAGGTTGTCGATCACGACCACCTCGACCTCGGGCGAGGTCTCGAGGAGCACCCGGACCAGGTTGCTGCCGACGAAGCCGGCCCCGCCGACGACCAGCACGCGCTTGTTCGAGAAGGCGTCGTTCATGCTGACTCTCCTGAGGGCTCGAGCAGAGCCCGAAAGCTGGGGGCGGCGTCGACGAACTGCTGCAGCCAGAGCTCGAGCGAGAGCAGGCCCCACACCTTGCGCCCGAACTGCCCCTCGCCGCCCACGGCGCGCTCGACGGCGTCGTAGTGGAAGTAGGGCCGCCCCCGGGCGCGCCCGGTCGCGAAGGCGTCGCGGACGAAGTCGCCCAGCTCTCCTTGCATCCACTGGTTGAGGGGCACGGGGAAGCCCATCTTGTCCTTGCGCTCGCGGATCGCGCTCGGCAGCTCGTCAGCGAAGGCGTCCACGAGGACCCGCTTGAGCGTCCCGTTGGCGAACTTGACGTTGCTGGGCATGGTGGCGGCGAACTCGACGATCCCGTGGTCGAGGAAGGGCACCCGCGACTCGAGCCCGTGGGCCATGCTCATGCGGTCCTCGACCTGCAAGAGCGCCGGCAAGAGCGTCTTGAAGTCGAAGTGGGTCATGAGGTCGAAGTAGGACTCCTTGCCCACGTTCTCGCCCTCGAACACGCGCCGGAAGGTGTCGAAGGTCGAGTAGTCGCTCGGGAAGAGCTCCCAGGCGACCTCGTCGCGCATGGTCGGCGCGCGGTTGATCAGGCGGTAGTAGCGCTCCACGATCGGGCCGAAGAGCCCGTCCCGCCAGAAGGTCTGCAGGAGCGGCTTGTAGCTCTCGAGCACCCTCAGGTTGGGAATGATCGACTCGTAGGTGACGATGAACTTGCCCGAGCTCATCGTGCCCTCGATCGCGCCCTGAATGCACTTCTCGAAGTAGGCGATCAGGTAGCGGGCGTAGCCGCCGAAGATCTCGTCGCCGCCCTGGCCGCCGAGGACGACCTTGCGGTGCTCGCTAGCCAGCCGGGACACGTGGTACTGCGGGAAGCTGCCGGGGCCCGCCACCGGGTAGTCGAGGTGGTAGATCACCTTGGCGATGCTGTCTATGAAGTCCTGGCTGCCGATCGTCAGCTCCTCGAGGCGCATTCCGCGCATCTCGGCCAGGGAACGGGCGTAGCGGCTCTCGTCGAAGGCCTCGCCCTCGGCGAACTTGCCGGTGAAGGCGCAGAACTCCTGCCCTGGCTGGAGCCGGGCCGCGATCGAGCTCACGATCCCCGAGTCGGTCCCGCCGCTGAGGTAGGCCCCTACCGGGACGTCGGCGCGCAGGTGAACCCGGATCGAGTCCTCGACCAGCTCGCGCAGCCGCTCCTCGAAGTAGAGCTGGGTGTGGTGCCAGTCCTGCTCGTAGTAGACCTCCCAGTAACGCCGGACCTCGAGCTCACCCCGCGGGCTGGCGATCAGGAGGTGGCCAGGCGGCAGCTCGCGCACGCCCTTGAACAGGGTCTTGCTCTCCAGGCAGAGCTGGAAGTCCATGTAGTCGCGCAGGGCGAGCAGGTCCGGCTCGACCTCGGGCAGGAAGGGCAGGATCGCCTTGACCTCGGAGGCGAAGTAGAGCGTGTCCCCGACCTGGGCGTAGTAGAAGGGCTTGATCCCGAAGCGGTCCCGCGCGCAGAGCAGGCGCTGCTCGGCCTCGTCCCAGAGCGCGAACGCGAACATCCCGCGCAGGTGCTCGAGGCAGTCGAGGCCCCAGCGGCGGTAGGCAGCCAGGATCGTCTCGGTGTCGGAGGTCGTCTGGAAGACCGCGTCGCCGCCGAGCTCCTCGCGCAGCTCGACGTAGTTGTAGACCTCGCCGTTGTGCACGATCCAGTTGCCGCCCGCGTCGCGCATGGGCTGCGCGCCGTGGTCGAGGTCGATGATGCTCAGGCGCCGGTGCCCGAAGCCGACGACGCCCGCGGGGTGCTCCCAGACGCCCTCGCCGTCCGGCCCGCGGTGGGCCTGGAGCCGGTTCATGACCCCCAGGTGGTGTCCCAGCCCGGGCCCGTAGGAGGCCCCTCGCAGGGAGAGGATTCCGGCGATTCCGCACATGCTAGCTACGACCCATGGGCTGCCCTGAGGGGTGGAAGGGGGCCGATAATACGGGACTCCGCCCCCGCAGGCGCTCGTGGTCGCATTGGGGAGGAGAAGATGGGACCGTGCGCGCCATGAAGGTCCTGACCGTGGTGGGCGCCCGCCCGCAGTTCGTCAAGGCCGCCCCGGTCGGGCGCGCCCTGCGTGAAGCTGGCCACCAGGAGCACCTGATCCATACCGGCCAGCACTACGACCACGCCATGTCGCAGGTGTTCTTCGACGAGCTCGGGATCCCCGCCCCGGAGGAGAACCTCGAGGTCGGCTCGGGCTCGCACGGCAAGCAGACGGCCGCGATGCTCGTGGGCCTCGAGGAGTGCATGCTGCGCCTGAAGCCCGACTGGGTGCTGGTCTACGGCGACACCAACTCCACGATCGCCGCCGCCCTGGCCGCGGCCAAGCTGCGGATCCCCCTCGCCCACGTCGAGGCGGGCCTGCGCTCCTTCAACCGCGACATGCCCGAGGAGCACAACCGCGTCCTGACCGACCACTGCGCGGACCTCCTCCTCTGCCCGACCCAGACCGCGGTCGATCAGCTGGCCCGGGAGGGGATCCCCAGCGAGCGGGTCGTCCTGACCGGGGACCCCATGTTCGACGCGGTGCTGCAGAACCGCGAGCGCGCCCGCGAGCGCCACGGAGGCCTGCTCGAAGAGCTGGGCGTCGAGGCCGGCGCCTACGCGGTCGCCACGATCCACCGCCCCTACAACACCGACGACCCCGAGGTCCTGAAGCGGATCTTCCTGGCGCTCGAGGAGGTCGGCCTGCCGATCGTCCTGCCGCTCCACCCGCGCACCAAGGCCCGCCTGGCCGACCTCCAGGAGCGGGGCGAGCTGCCGAGCTTCGCGCGCCTGCGCCTGATCGACCCGCTCCCCTACCTGGCTCTGCTGCGCCTCCAGAGCGACGCCCAGCGCGTCATGACCGACTCGGGCGGAATGCAGAAGGAGGCCTACTTCCTGGGCGTCCCCTGTGTCACCCTCCGCCCGGAGACCGAGTGGGTCGAGACGGTCGCCGCCGGCTGGAACGTCCTGGTCGGGAGCGACCCCGAGCGGATCCTGGCCGCTGCCCGCGAGCACCAGCCCCCCGCCGAGCGCCCTGCCGTGTTCGGCGAAGGGCGAGCCAGCGAAGCGATCGTGGCCGCCCTGGGCGGGCGCCCCTAAGGGGCGAAGTCACCGCAGCGCGGCGCGCGTGACTCCCGTAAGATCCGCGCCGATACGAGAGGGACCATGAACTTCGCCCTGGTCGGCGCCGCGGGCTTCGTCGCCCCCCGCCACATGCGCGCCATTCGGGACACCGGCAACCAGCTGGTGGCCGCCACCGACCCCAACGACAGCGTGGGGGTGATCGACAGCTACTTCCCCCAGGCTCGCTTCTTCACCGAGATCGAGCGCTTCGACCGCCACCTGGAGAAGCTGCGCCGCAAGGGCGAGGAGGAGCGCGTCCACTACCTGAGCGTGTGCTCGCCCAACTACCTGCACGACGCGCACGTGCGGCTGGCCATGCGCACCGGGGCGCACGCGATCTGCGAGAAGCCGCTCGTGATCAACCCCTGGAACATCGACCAGCTCCAGGAGCTCGAGGCCGAGCACGAGAGCCGGGTCTACACCGTGCTCCAGCTGCGCATGAACCCCAACCTGGCAGCCCTGCGCGAGCGGATCCAGGCCGAGGGCACCGCGGGCGGGCGCAAGGAGGTCGAGCTGACCTACGTGACCCGGCGCGGCCAGTGGTATCTGGTCAGCTGGAAGGGCGACGAGGCCAAGTCGGGCGGGATCGCCATGAACCTCGGCGTGCACTTCTTCGACATCCTGGGCTGGATCTTCGGCCCGGCCGAGGACGTGCGCCTGCACCTGCGCGAGCCCGAGCGCATGTCGGGCGTGATCACCTTCCCCGGCGCGCGGGTGCGCTGGTTCCTCTCCTGCTCCGGCGACGACCTGCCCGAGCAAGCGACCCAGCAGGGGCACACCGCCTGGCGCACCATGACGATCGACGGCGAGGAGATCGAGTTCTCGGGCGGCTTCACCGACCTGCACACCCGCGTCTACGAGGACATCCTGGCCGGCCGCGGCTTCGGGCTCGAAGACGCGCGCCCCGCGATCGAGACCGTGTATCGGATCCGCGAGGCCGAGGTCACCCGCCCCGCCGAGGGCGACGCCCACCCGCTGCTGAAGGAGCGCATGTGAGCTTCGCCCACGAGAGCGCCTACGTCGACGAGGGAGCCCAGCTGGGCGAGGGCACCAAGGTGTGGCACTTCAGCCACGTCATGGGCGGCGCCAAGATCGGGGCTGGGTGCTCGATCGGCCAGAACGTGTTCGTGGCCAACAAGGTCACGATCGGCGACGGGGTCAAGATCCAGAACAACGTCTCGGTCTACGAAGGCGTCGTGCTGGAGGACTACGTGTTCTGCGGCCCGAGCATGGTGTTCACCAACGTGCGCACCCCGCGCTCGGCCTTCCCGCGCAACACCTCGGACGACTACCACGAGACGCGGGTGTGCCACGGCGCCTCGATCGGGGCCAACGCCACGATCGTGTGCGGCGTCAAGGTCGGCGCCTGGGCCTTCGTGGCGGCGGGGGCCGTCGTGACCAAGGACGTCCCCCCCTACGCGCTGATGGCCGGCGTCCCAGCCCGGCGGATCGGCTGGGCCTGCCAGTGCGGCGAGATCCTCAAGGGCGAAGACCTGACCTGCGCCGAGTGCAGCCGCAGCTACATCCAGGCCGGCGCAGGGCTCGAGCTCTCGAGCCAGCCCGCCTAGTCACCAGCCCAGCCGATCACTTCCCGCTGAGGCGAGCGCCAGGCTTCAGCGCGTCGGCTGGAGCCTGCTCACCGGCTCAGCCCGTCGAGCACGGCCACGGGGTCGAAGCGATAGTCGCCCCTCCCCTTGGCGCGATAGGACTGGAAGTCGACCTCTCCCCAGCGCGCGGCCCGGATCGCGGGCAAGAAGCGCTCCACGTTCTGGCGCGTGATCGCGCGCATCGGCGTCGCGTATTCGCAGCGCTGCCGAGCGAAGTCCTGCCCGTCGAGGTAGTCGCGCAGCAAGACCGCCACCCAGCCCCCCTCCATGAAGTGGCCGCCCAGGGTCGCGTAGAGCGAGCCCTCCTTGACCGCCGTCAGGGTCTCGCCCGTCCAGTCGTAGCCACCGACCAGGCAGTCCTCGCCCGGCCGGCGCCCGACGCGGCGCAGGCTGCGGATCGCGCTCAGGGCCAGGGGGGCGCTGGCCGTCCACACCACGCTCGTCTCGGGGAAGCGGCGCAGGAGGGTCGCGGACTTGAGCTCGCCCTCGGTCTCGCTCCAGTCGGTCGGCATGACCTGCTGGAGCACGATGTCGTCGCGCTCGCGGACGGCCCGCTCCAGCCCGCGCACGTGCGCGACCGAGCTCTCGTCGGACACGATCCCCGCCAGGGCGATCATGTGGACCTTGCCCTGCCCGTCGCTCAGCCCCTGCTCGCGCGCCGCGTCGGCGAGCAGGACCGCGAGGTCGTAGCCCGAGCCCTCGTTGTCGGGGACCATGGTCCCGATCCACTGCGAGTAGCGCTCGCGGGCCCGACCGCACTCGCCGGCCTCGACGCCGGCGTTGCAGAGGAAGGCCCGCACGCCGGCGTCCTGCGCCATGCGCAGCAGGTCCGGCCCGCACTGCTTGAAGTTCTGGAACACGACCACGTCGACCGGATCCGGCCCCGCGACCGCGGCGCGGAGCTGGGCCTTCATCTCCTCGCGGTTGTTGTGCGCGAGGTGCACCTCGTAGCCGAGGTCGAGCTGCTCACAGGCCGCGCGCATGAAGCGGCGGAACTCGCGCCAGAAGGGGTCCTTGTGCGGCACGAAGAGCGCCACCCGCTGCCGCCGCGCGGGCTCGGGGAGGCTCGGCGTCGGCTCGGAGCGGGTCGCGGGCAAGGGCAGCGACCCCTGCGGCTGGCTGGCCGGGGGCGGGCAGCCGACCAGCACGAGCGCCAGCGCAGCCAGCGTCAGCCTGGCCCTCACTGCGTGCACCCCGAGAGCAGCGAAGCCAGCTTGCGCTCGAGCGCCTCGAGCGAGATCGGCTTGGCCAGGTAGTCGTCCATGCCCGCGTGAAGGCAAGCCCGCTCGTCCTCGGGCAGGGCGCTCGCGGTCAGCGCCAGGATCGGCACCCGCTCCCCCTTGCCCGCCGCGCGCTCGCGCGCGCGGATCTCGGCGGCCGCCGCCAGCCCGTCCAGCTCTGGCATCTGCACGTCCATTAGCACCAGGTCGTAGCCTCCCTGCTCCCAGGCGGTGAGCGCCTCCCGCCCATTCCGCACCGTGTCGACCTCGAGCCCCAGCCGGTCGAGGAGGGCCTGCGCCACGCGCGCGTTGACCCGGTTGTCCTCGGCCAGGAGCACCCGCCGCCCCGCCCCTCCCGGCAAGGCAGGCCCGCTAGCAGGCCCCGAGGCCGTCTGCTCCGCGCGGGGCAGGCGCAGCGCCAGCGAGAAGGTCGAGCCCTGACCCGGCTCGCTCTCGAAGCTCAGCTCGCCGCCCATCAGCTCGCTCAGGCGCTTGCTGATCGCGAGCCCCAGGCCCGCGCCGCCGCGGGTCCGCGTGCTCGACGAGTCCACCTGGGAGAAGCGCTGGAAGAGCCGCTCGCGCTGCTCAGGCTCGATCCCGACGCCGGTGTCGTGGACGGAGTAGCGCACACCGACCGCCCCCTCCTCGGGCAGCTCGACGTCGAGCACCAGCCGCACCTCGCCCTCGTCGGTGAACTTGAGCGCGTTGCTGACCAGGTTGAGCAGCACCTGGCGGATCCGCTCGCGGTCGCCCACCAGCGCGGGCGCCTCCTCGGCGGGCAGCTCGAGGCTCAGGCGCAGCCCGCGCTCCTTGGCGGTGTGGGCCATGAGCTCTTCGACCTCGCGGCAGAGGCGCGCCGGCGCGAAGGGCTCGCTCCTGATCTGGAGCGCGCCGGCCTCCATGCGCGAGAGGTCGAGCACGTCGTTGACGATCGAGAGCAGGCCGCCCCCCGAGCTGCGGATCGTCTCGACGAACTCGCGCTGCTCTGGGTCGAGCTCCGTATAGAGGAGCGCGCTCGTCATGCCGATCACCCCGTTGAGGGGAGTCCGGATCTCGTGGCTCATGTTGGCCAGGAACTCGTCCCGCGCCCGGGTCGCCTGCTCGGCGGCCTCCTTGGCGCGCTCCAGCTCCCGAGCCGCCTCGATCCGGTCATGAATGTCGGTGTGCACCCCCACGAAGCG
>CALDQK010000548.1 GCA_937911525.1 uncultured bacterium | reverse complement strand
CCTGCAGGAAGCGGATCCGACCGTCGATGCGCATCGAGGGCGGGCTTCCGACCTTGACGAACAGGTCCGATGCCCGGGCTTTGACCATCTTGGCCAGCAGGTTGTGGAAGTCCACGCGATCCCTCTCGTTCCGACCGACCCGTACGTTACACGCCGGGGCTACTCCTCGCCATCCAGCGAGAATTCGGTCAAAGCGGGCTCGCGTCTAGAGCAGGTCCTCCGCCGCGGCTCGCTCGGCCTCCTCGGCCTCCTCGGCCTCGCGCCGCAGTAGGTAGAGGCGCTCGAGCACCTCGCGGGTGCCCTGGCCGGTCACGGCCGAGATCGGCAGGACCTCGGCCCCGAGCTCCTCGCTCAGCTTCTTGGCCATGGCCTCGACCTCCTCGGGCAGGAGGGCGTCGATCTTGTTCAGCGCGATCAGCTCGGGCCGGCTGCCCAGGTTGGCTCGCTCGTAGCGCTCGAGCTCGGCGCGGATCGTGCGGTAAGCCTCGAGCGGCGGCGGACCCGCCATGTCCTCCGAGGTCGCGTCGAGCATGTGCAGCAGCACGCGGGTCCGCTCGACGTGGCGGAGGAAGTCGTCGCCGAGCCCCTTGCCCTCGCTGGCGCCCTCGATCAGGCCGGGGATGTCGGCGATCACCAGCTCGCGCTGGTCGCCGAGCCGCGCCACGCCCAGGTTGGGGACCAGGGTCGTGAAGGGGTAGTTGGCGATCTTGGGCTTGGCGGCCGAGACCCGCGAGATGAAGGTCGACTTGCCCGCGTTGGGCAGGCCCACGATCCCGACCTCGGCGATCAGCTTCAGCTCGAAGTAGAAGCGCCCCTGCTGGCCCAGCGTCCCGCGCTCAGCGGTGTGGGGCGCCTGGTTGAGCGCGCTCGCGAAGGCCGCGTTGCCGCGCCCGCCCTTGCCCCCCCGCGCGAGCACGTGGGTCTGGCCCTGCTCGGTCAGGTCGGCGATCGGCTCGCGGCCCTCGGCCGGCTCGTTCTCGCCCTGCTCGAGCTGATAGACGAGCGTCCCGGGCGGGACCTCGATCGTGATCGACTTGCCCTTCTTGCCCGTGCAGTTCTTGCCGTGCCCGTCCTGACCGTGCTCGGCGCGATGATGCACGGTGCCCTTGAGGTGGCGCAGGCTGGCGCGGTGGGTCGTGGCCTCGAGGATCACCGATCCGCCGTCGCCGCCGTCGCCGCCGTCCGGGCCGCCGCGCGGGCGGAACGCCTCCCGCAGGAAGGAGACGCAGCCGTCTCCACCCTTCCCTGCGCGCGCCACGATCATGACTCGGTCGACGAACACGACGACTCAACCTCTCTGTGGGGAACCAGCCCACACGAAAGTGGGCGGGCGCTCCTTCGAGCTGCCCGCCCACTGATGTTCGAACACTCGAACTAGTTGCTCGAGAGCGGCTCCACGCTGACGCGCTTGAAGCTCTTGCCGCGCTTGGAGCGGGTCTCGAACTTGACCTTGCCCTCGACGAGCGAGTAGAGGGTGTAGTCGTTGCCCTGGCCGACGTTGTCGCCGGCGTGGAAGCGGCTGCCGACCTGGCGGACGATGATCGCGCCCGGGCGAGCCAGCTGACCGCCGAAGAGCTTCACGCCGCGGCGCTGCGCGTTACTGTCGCGCCCGTTGCGCGACGAGCCCTGTCCCTTCTTGTGTGCCATGTCTTCTGCCTAACCTGCGTTGATGCCGGTGATCTTGACGTGGGTGTAGCGCTGCCGGTGGCCGATCTTGGACATGCTGTCCTTGCGGCGGCGGAAGTGCACCACGTCGATCTTCTTGCCCTTGTGGACGGCCTTGGTGACGGTGCCGCTGACGGTGGCGCCGTCGACCTTGGGCGTGCCGACCTTGACCTCGCCCTCGCCGTTGCTGGTCAGGAGGACCTCGTCGAAGGTGACGGCCGCTCCGTCCTTGGCGTCCTGCATCAGGTCGATCTCGAGGACCTGACCCTCCTGGACGCGATACTGCTTGCCGCGATCGCGGATGACCGCTGTGTTCATAGCGTTCTCTGCTCTTTGGTCGATCCAGCGGCGGGGGCGCACGCTGGGAAGGCGCGAATGTTACTGGCGGCCTCAAACGCGCGCAAGCCTCGCGTTTGCGAGGCTTGGCGCCTGCCGCCGCCCTCTCAAGGGACTGACAACAAAGAGCTTAGAGGAGGTAGTCCTCCAGGAAGCTCGTGGTCGTGTTGCCCTTCTGGAACTGGACGTTGTTCATGATCCGCTTGTGGATCGAGGCCGAGGTGGGCACGCCCTCCACGACCAGCTCGCCCAGCGCCAGCTTCATCCGCTCGATGGCCTTGTCCCGGTCTTCGCCCCACACGATCAGCTTGCCGATCATGGAGTCGTAGTTGGGGGGCACGGTGTAGCCGGCGTAGATGTGGCTGTCCCAGCGCACGTCCCGCCCGCCGGGCACGAAGAGGCGCTCGATCTTGCCGGGGCGGGGCTTGAAGCCGTCGTCGGGGTCCTCGGCGTTGATCCGAACCTCGATGGCGTGGCCCTTGAGCTCGATGTCGTCCTGCGTGAAGGACAGCTTCTCACCCGCCGCCACCCGCAGCTGCCAAGCCACGATGTCCAGGCCGGTGATCATCTCGGTCACCGGGTGCTCGACCTGGATCCGAGTGTTCATCTCGATGAAGTAGAAGTTGCCCTTGTCGTCGACGAGGAACTCGACCGTGCCGGCGTTCTCGTAGCCGACCTCCTTGGCCAGCGCGACCGCCGACTCGCCCATCGCCTTGCGCAGCTCGGGCGTGAGGAAGGGCGAGGGCGCCTCCTCGACCAGCTTCTGGTGGCGCCGCTGGATCGAGCAGTCGCGTTCGAAGAGGTGCACGCAGTTGCCGTGCTTGTCGGCGAGGATCTGCACCTCCACGTGGCGCGAGCTGTCGAGGTAGCGCTCGATGTAGACCCCCGCGTTCTTGAAGGCCGCCTGAGCCTCGCTGCGCGCCGCGCCGAAGGCGTTGACGAAGCTGACGTCGTTGTGGGCGATGCGCATCCCGCGCCCGCCGCCGCCTGCGGTGGCCTTGATGATCACCGGGAAGCCGATCTGGTGCGCGATCTCGAGCGCCTCGGCCTCGCTCTCGACGAGCCCGTCGCTGCCCGGGATCAGCGGCACGCCGGCCTTCTTGGCCATCTCCTTGGCCGTGACCTTGTCGCCCATGGCGCTGATCACGTCGGGCTTGGGCCCGATGAACTCGATGTGGCAGTCTTGGCAGACCTGGGCGAAGTGGGCGTTCTCAGCGAGGAACCCGTAGCCCGGGTGAATCGCTTCGACGTCGGCGATCTCGGCAGCGGCGATGATGCGCGGAATGTCCAGGTAGGACTGGGCCGAGCTCGCGGGGCCGATGCAGATCGTCTCGTCGGCGAAGCGGAGGTAGATCGCGTCGCGGTCGGCCTCGCTGTAGACGCACACCGTCTCCACGCCGAGCGACTGGCAGGCCCGCAGCACGCGGAGGGTGATCTCTCCGCGGTTGGCGATGAGGACGTTCTTGTACACGTGTTAGTCGTCCACCCGCACGTGGAAGAGCGGCTCGCCGTATTCGACGGCCTCTCCGTTGGCCACGAGGATCTTGACGACCGTGCCCGCGTGATCGGACTTGATCTCGTTCATGACCTTCATCGCCTCGAGGATGCAGAGCACCTGGTCGGCGCCGACCGTGTCGCCCTCCTCGACGAAGTTCGACGAGTCGGGGCTGGGCGCCCGGTAGAAGGTGCCGACCATCGGGCTCTTGACGACCCGAATGTTGGCGTCGAGGGCCTCGCCCCCGCCCTCGGCGGGCGCGGCGGCCGCCGCGCCCGGGGCCGGCGCGGCGCCCATCATGGTGGGCATCACGACCTGGGGCGCGTTGCCGTTCCCCTTGGGGCGGCGCTGCAGGTGCAGGCGCTTGCCCTCGTCGCGGACCTCGAGCTCGTCGAAGTCGAATTGGTCCATGAGCTTCATCAGCTCGCGCAGGTGGTCGAGGTCGACGTGGGGGTGCTCCACCCTCAGTCCTCCTTGAAGGCCAAGACGGTCTTGCCGATCTTGATTCGGTCGCCGTCGCTCAAGTCCCACTCCTTGGTCTTCTCGCCGTTGACCTTGGTCCCGTTAGCGGACCCCAGGTCCACCAGCGTCCAATCGTCTCCGACGGCTTTGATCAAGCAGTGCTTCCTCGAGGCTGCCTTGTCGTCGATTTGAATCGAGTTGGCGGGGGTTCGACCGACGGTGATGAGCCGGGCATCGAGGTGATACTCGGTCCTCGTCTTGTCGGGCTTGATGACGATGATCCGTGCCACCGTGTCCCCCTGTGAGGCGCGGGATTCTACATGAGCTTGCGGTCGGGGCCAGCGGGCGGTTGTTTCAAAACCCGTTTTCGCGCAAGCGCTTACGCGCCTCCTCCGATCCAGCTGCCGCCGCTTGCTCGCAAAGTCGCCGCGCCTCGGCCGGTTCGCTGGCCCAGAGCGAGTCGGCCAGATCGACCATGGCCTGGGGGCTGCCGGCCTCGACCGCCTGGCGCAGGAGGACTGCGGCTCGCCCGGGGTCTGCCACCACTCCGCGCCCTTCGCGGTAGCAGTGGGCCAGGCGCCGCGCGCACTCGGGGCTGCCTTTCCGAGCGCCCTCCTCGAGCAGCCTGGCCACCTCGGCGGGGCTCCTCCCCTCGCCCAGCCGCTCTTCGAGCTCGAGGAGACCCAGGGCTGCCTCCCCGGCGCCGGCGGCGAGGGCCTTGGTGTAGAGGTGGCGAGCTCGCTGGGGGCGAGGCACGTCCCGCCCGAGCCCGAGCTGGAGCAGGTCGGCGTGGAGCTTCAGCAGGAGCGGGCTGGGGGGGGCCCGCCGCTGATGCAGCTTGTTCAGGCGGCTGACGAAGCGGCGCGGGAGCGCCCCGTGCCAGCGTCGCGCCAGGATCTCGCGCGCTAGCCGGGTGTAGCCCTCGACGCTCTCGGCGCCGAGCAAGAACTCGCCGGCGAGCTGCCGGATCGCGCCGTCGATCTCTGGGTGATCGAACATGCAGGAGCCGTAGCGCTGGCGCGCCCTCGGCTTGGGGACGATCTCCAAGCAGAGCTCTACCAGGGGCTTGGAGGTGCGACCGACGCTGACCCGCCTCAGGAGCGCCACGTGGTGTCGATCGCGCTCGGGCTCCGACGCCCTCCAGGAGGAGAAGATCCAGCGGGTCAGGGCTTCGCGCTCCTCGACGCTGCGCAGGGCGATCGCCCTCGAGAGCTCCAGCTGCTGCTTCGGCGGGAGGTGTCCGAGCGACTCGGTCGCGTGGTGCGCGAGCTGGGGGTGGGGGTGGCGAGCGAGCTGCCAGAGCCTCAGCAGGTCCTCGGGCTCGCCCCGGCGAGCTGCCAAGCTCGCCGTCAGCGCGAGGCCTTCGCGCAGCTCGTCTGGGCTGGCGTCCTCTCGCGTCAGCTCACGCAGGAGGAGCTGGGCGCACTCCAGGTTTCGGCAGGCGCTCCCCCAACGCAGCCACTCCAGCGCGGCGCTTCGGTCCCGGGCGACGCCGTGCCCCCTCAGGAGCGCGCCCGCGAGCGCTCCGACGCGGGTCAGCGAGCGTGGGGCCAGCTCCAACAAGGTCACGAAGGTGCTGTCGGCCTGGGGATAGGGGCGCTCGAGGAGCTCTCGCGGCGGCGGCCTGAGCTCGCCTTTCCAGGCGCCTCTAGACGCGCTCTCGCGGGCGGCCTGCCGCCAGCGTTGCAGCTCGGGATCGACGGCTGGGGAGGAGGGGCGGGGCGTGGGGAGGGCGGCCGGCGTGATGGTCGCGCTCGGGCGGGGCTTCCCCGCTCGATTCGCGGGTTGACTCCGCCGCGAGGCGAGCGCGCCGACGAGGGCCAGCGGGAGGACGACTCCGCAGGCCAGCGCGAAGGCCCGGGGCGCCCCCGAGCTGGTCGCTGGCGGCTGCCTGGCGCGCGCCAGGGCCGCGGCGAAGGCGGCGCCATCTGGGAAGCGCGCGCTGGGGGTCGCGCGCAGGGCGCGCAGGCAGAGCGCCTCGAGGGGAGCTGGGATCGCGGGGTCGAGCTCGCGGGGGCGGGGGAAGCTGCCGGCGCAGATCTGGGCGCTCAGCTCGATCAGTCCGCTCGAGGCGACGAAGGGAGTCTGCCCGCAGAGGGCTTCGTAGAGCAGGCAGCCGAGCGCCCACACGTCGGTCGCGGGGGTGATCTCGAGCTCGCCGCCCGAGACCTGCTCGGGGGCCATGCAGATCGGCGTCCCGACCAGGACTCCCGTCTGCGTCAAGCGCTCGAGCTCGGCGCCCGTCGCGATCCCGAAGTCGGCGACACGGACGCGGCCCTCCTCGTCGACGAGCAGGTTCTCGCCCTTCACGTCCCGGTGCACGACCCCCGCAGCGTGGGCCACGCCGAGGGCCTCGGCGGCGGCGCCGAGGAGGTCGAGCCGGCGTGAGAGGGGGACCTCGCGGAACACCTCGGTCAGGGGACGGGCGCCCGGGACCAGCTCGTAGGCGAGGCAGAGGCGACCGCCCAGGGTGCCGAGGCGGTGGACGCGCACGATCCCCGGGTGGTCGAGCTGGGCGACGACCTGACCCTCACGACGGAAGCGGGCCTCGCCCCGCGCCCGCTCGCACACCTTCAGCGCCACCTCGCGCCCCGTTGAGCGTTCCCGGGCGCGAAGCACGGTCGCGCTCCCCCCGCTGCCGAGGGTGCCTGTGAGCTCGAACTCCGCGTCGAGAGCGTCCAGGGGGGCGTCGTCCACTGCTCCCAGTTAGCACTCCGGATTGGACTGGGCTACCTGGGGTGGCCCGCGACCTTAGTCTTGGCTACCCTCTGACTTCGGAGGAACCTCGTGAGTCAACCCCCCCAGCGTCGTCGCCCTCCACCGCCCCCGGGTCGCCGCCCGCCGCGCGGCGGTCGTCCGCCTGGGCGCCGGCGTCGACCCCCACCGCCGCCCTTCTTCCTGGAGCGCGTCGGCGCCGCACCCCTGGCGCTGATCCCAGGGCGCCCCTTCGTGGTGGGCCGCTCGGACGAGTGCCAGCTGACGATCCCCTCGCAGCGCGTCTCGCGTCGCCACGCCGAGATCGGCTGGGACACCCAGAACGAGCCCCTGCTGCGTGACCTCGGCTCCCAGAACGGGACCCTGGTCAACGGCAAGCGGATCAAGGGCGACTACAAGCTCAAGCACGGTGACGAGATCGAGTTCGGCCCCTTCCTGTGCACCTATCGCTCGCGCAAGGCCCTGGCCGGCGGCGCCGCGGGCCCCCCGCAGATGGCCCCCGACCTGACCCAGCCCATGATGGGCGACGCCATGGCGGGCCGCCTCGATCAGATCAACCTGACCGAGCTGCTCCAGACCCTCGAGTTCAACGCCAAGACCGGCACCCTCGAGGTGTTCGGGACCGACGGCGAGGGCATGGTCGTGATCCAGAACGGCAAGCCGACCTACGCCGAGTGCGAGGGCGAAGAGGGCGAGGAGGCCTTCTACATGCTGCTCGGGTTCAAGGACGGCCAGTTCAGCTTCTCGGGCGACGTCTCGGAGGACGGCGTCAACCTCAGCGCGCCCATGGGCAGCCTGCTGATGGAGGCCATGCGCCGCCTGGACGAGGGCTAAGCGAACCGAGTTCGCTTCCTTCGATCCTCGACACGCCCCGCCCCTCCAGGCGGGGCGTGCTGCCTGGTTGACCTAGAATCCCCGCCGTGAGTCGCTTCGCCCAGCTCCTGCTCTACGCCCCGCGGGTCGGTCGCCTGCGCGGGATCCCCGTGCACCTGCACCTGAGCTTCCTCTTGCTGGCGCTCTACCTGCTGCTCACGACCAAGGCCCTGTGGGTGGACCTGGTCCTGGTGCTCGTGGTCTTCACGAGCGTGCTCCTGCACGAGCTCGGCCACTGCGAGGGCGCGCGCAAGGTGGGCGGCCTGCCCCAGCGGATCGTGCTCTGGCCCTTGGGCGGCTTGGCCTACAACAGCCACGAGGACACGGCCAAGGCCGAGCTGATCGTGTCCGCGGCGGGCCCGCTCGTGAACCTGGTCCTGGCCCTGATCGCGGGCGGGATCTTGCTCGTGCGCCCCGACGTCCCCGGCCTGGATCAGGTCCGCGCCGGCGCGAGCACGCTCCTGACGGACCTCGTGGCCCTCGTCGCCACGGTCAACGCGCTGCTCTTCGTGTTCAACGTGCTGCCGGCCTTCCCCCTCGACGGCGGCTCGATCGCCCGCGCGCTGCTGCGCTTCCCGCTGCAATGGAAGCGGGCGACGCTGGTCGTGGGCGGGCTGGGCGTCGCGACGGCCGGCGCCCTGATCGTGCTCGGGATCCAGTGGCGCGCCGGGATCCTGTTCGGCCTGGGGCTGCTCTTCCTCTTCGTCTCGGGGAGCGAGTTCCGCAAGGCCTGGCGCTTCACTCCCTTGCCCGAGTACGACGACCTGATGCCGCACGAGCGGCGCGCGGGGTCCTAGGAGAACCAGCCCCGCTTCTTCTTGGGCGGCGCGGGCTGGCGACCGCTGGCGCGCGGCGCGGGCTGGCCGCTGCCGGGCGGGGTGGAGGAGCCGATCGGGCGGCCCGCCGGCTGGCGGGAGGGCGGGGCAGGCTGGCGGGAGGGCGCGGGGCGAGCGCTGCCGCTCGCGGCGGGGCGCTCGGGCTTCTTGGCGGCCCGGCTGACCTGACCCGGCTTCTGGAAGGGGATCCGCAGCCGCTCGAACTCCTTCTCGAGGGCGCCCTTCTCGACCGCCTTGGCGTAGGCCTCGTCGGCGCCGACCACGTTGGCCTTGACCAGGTCGAGCAGGGCGTCGTTGAGGCTGACCATGCCCTGGCGCCGACCGGTGGTCATGGCGAGCGGGATCTGGTGCGTCTTGCCCTCGCGGATGTTGCTGCTGACCGCGTTGTTGACCAGCAGGATCTCGAGCGCCGCGCGGCGTCCGTTGCCGTCCTTGGTCCGCAGCAGGGTCTGGCTGATCACGCCCTTGAGCGACTCCGAGAGCATCGTCCGGATCTGGTTCTGCTGGCTGGCGGGGAACTGGTCGATGATCCGGTCCACCGTGCTGGCGGCCGTCGAGGTGTGGAGCGTGCCGAACACGAGGTGGCCGGTCTCGGCCATCTCGATCGCGATCGCGATCGTCTCGAGGTCGCGCATCTCGCCGACCAGGATGATGTCGGGGTCCTCGCGCAGGGCGGCCTTGAGCGCGCGCTTGAAGCTGAGCGTGTGCGGGCCGATCTCGCGCTGGTTGATCAGGCAGCGCTTGTTGTCGTGCACGAACTCGATCGGGTCTTCGATCGTGATGATGTGGTCGTCGCGGTTGCGGTTGATGTAGTCGATCATCGCGCAGAGCGTCGTCGACTTACCGGAGCCGGTCGGCCCGGTCACGAGCACCAGCCCCTTGGTCAGGTAGCAGAGCTCGAGGATCGCGCTGCTCAAGCCGAGCTTCTCCGCGGTCAGGATGTCGCTGGGGATGATCCGGAACACGCCGCCCACGCCCTTGCGGTCGCGGAAGAGGTTGGCGCGGAAGCGCGCCAGGCCCTTGATCTCGTAGGCGAAGTCGGTGTCGTTCTCCCGCTCGAACTCCTCCCGGTTGGGGGTCGGCAGGATCTCGTCGAAGAGCTGCTCGAGCTCGTGGCTGGTCAGGGGCGGGTGATCCTCCTGGACCTCCTGCAGCTTGCCGTGCAGGCGCATCAGCGGGCGCTCGTCGGGGGAGAGGTGGAGGTCGGAGCCGCCGCTCTCGGCCAGGATGCGGAAGTAGTGGTCGATCGCGGGCACGCTAGCGCTCCTCAACCTGCACGGTGGCCAGGACGTCGGGGTTCAGGCGGATCGCGACGACCGCGTGGTAGGGGACCATGTGCAGCTGGCCGTCGCGGCCGAGCAGCGTGATCGTGGCCCCCACGTCGCTGCGCTCGACCTTGAGCAGCCGGCCCACGATCCGCTCTCCGTTGCTGAGCGCGAGCGAGAGCGTGGCGTGGACCGCGAGCACGTGGTGCAGGTCGAGGGCGGCCGCGCCCGAGACCTCGAGGCCCCACTTGACCGTGTCGGTCAGGAGCTGGGTCGTGGTGCGCAGGCGCTCGGCCAGGGCGGCGGCGAAGCGGCCCATGACCTTGAGCCCCAGCACGGGCTCCTGGTCGGTCAGGGACACGAAGCCGTCGCGCGAGAGGACGAGCAGCTTGGTCGCCTCCTCGCAGATCGCGCTCGCGCTGCGGGTCCCCTCGCCGACCATGGCCAGCTCGCCGAACACGGCGCCGGGGCCCAGGGTGGCCAGGGTGCGGTCGACGTCCAGCGAGATCGCCTTGGCGACGCGAATCCGCCCGCTGATCACGATGTAGAGGTCGTCGCCCTCTTCGCCCTCCTCGAACACCGCCTCGCCCGACTCGTAGGTCTGGCTGGCGCAGACCTCCTCGAGGCGCGCGACCTCGTCGCTGCTCAAGCCCGCCAAGACGTTGACGGTCTGGGTCTCTCCGCTCATGGGGCCTCCGTGTGGGCGCGGATCATGGAAGGGGGCCCTGGCGATGTCAACGGGCTCGAGTCAGGGGAAGGGTTTAAGCGTCGCGAGCAGCCCGGGGCAGACACTACAATCGCTGGCCAATGTCCGCCCCGCTGCTAGATACCCCTCGGGTGACCGAGGCCTCCGCCGCCGCTCCGCTCGACGTGGCGATCGCCGGCACTCGCGGGGTGCCGGCCAACTACAGCGGCTTCGAGACCTTCGCCGAGGAGCTCGGCGCGCGCCTCGTCGAGCGCGGGCATCGCGTGACGGTCTACGGGCGCGTCCCCTACGTGGGGCGCCAGCGGCGCCGGCACCGCGGGATCGAGGTCGTGCCGGTCCGTGGCCCGCGCGGTAAGCACCTCGAGACGCCCTGCCACACCCTGCTCAGCGCGTTCAGCTCGCTGCGCCGCAGCCACGACGTGGTGCTGCTCTGCAACGCGGCCAACGCCTTCGCGCTGCCCTTGTTCGGCCTGCGCGGCGCCGCGACCGCGATCAACGTGGACGGGGTCGATCGGCTGCGGCGCAAGTGGGGCCGCCTGGGGCGGCTCTGGTTCTGGGCCGGCGAGCGCCTCTCGCTGCGCTGGGCGGATCAGCCGCTGACCGACGCGACCTGCCTGCGCGACTACTACCGCGAGGTGCACGAGGTCGAGCTGCCCGTGATCGCCTACGGCGGCGAGCGCGGCCCGCTGCCGGGGCCCGACCACCCCGCCCTGACGCGCCACGGCCTGCGCGCGGGCGATTATGCGCTCGTGGTCGGGCGCCTCGAGCCCGAGAACAACGCCCTGGCCGTGGTCGAGGCCTACCGCGACGTGCCGGGTGACCATCCCCTGGTCGTGGTCGGGGACGCGCCCTACGCCGACGCCTACAAGGCCCAGGTCCGCGCCGCGGCCGACCGGCGGGTGGTGTTCACCGGCGGGGTCTACGGCGAGGGCTACCTGGCGCTCATGGCCTACAGCGCCTGCTACGTGGCCGCGGGCGAGGTCGGCGGGACCCACCCTGCGCTGGTCGAGGCGATGACCTTCGGCGGCGGCCCGATCGTGGCCAACGACGTGCCGGAGCACCGCGAGGTCCTCGGCGAGAGCGCGCTCTTCTACGTCAGCCGCGCCGAGCTGAGCGCCGCCCTCGCCCGCTGCTTCTCCGAGCCGGAGCGCGGCGCCGAGCTGCGGGCCGCCGCCCGCGCGCGCGCCGACGAGCGCTACCGCTGGGACGCCGTGACGGACGCCTACGAGGCCCTCTTCCACGCCATGGCGCGCCAGTCGCAGGGGGCCCGCTCGTGAGCCGTTCTCCGGGTCCCTCCCAGCCGACGCACTCGCAGCGCCTGCGGCGTCCGACGCCGCTCAAGGTCGACTTCGGGTTCTTCGTGACCCTCCGCCTCGCGGGTCAGGGCTTCTGGCGCTCGCTCCCCCGCGTGCTGACCTGGAGCCTGCTCTCCACGATCAGCGCGGGCGTGATCTGCGCGCTGCCGATCCTGCTCGGCCTGGCCAACTACTACCGCAACACCCAGGGCGGCGAGACGAGCACCGCCGGCCTGGTGGGCGGGTCGGTCGCGCTGCTGGCGATGCTGCTGTGGTGGGTCGGGAGCGGCTTCGTGCTCGCCCCGGCCGGCGGGGTGGTGTTGGTCGACCAGGAGCTGCGCGAAGACGAGGCCGGCTGGAGCGAAGCGTTGGGACGGGCGATGGTCGCCGTGCTCAATCAGGCGGGCTCCCTGGTGGTGATCTTCACGATCTACCTCGCGCTGGTGACCCTGATCGTGCTCCCCGGCCTGGTCGGCTGCTACGCCGTGTTCAAGGTCTCGGGCGACAACCGGCTCCTGGCCGCCGTGTTCCTCGCGGGGGAGGTCGGGATCGGCTTGACCTTCCTGATCGCGACCCTCGGCCTGGCGATCCCCGTGTGCCTGCTGGAAGAGGCCGGCCCCGGCGAGGCCCTCGGCCGCTCCTGGCAGCTCTCGACCCTGGGGCTCGGCTCCATGGCGGGTCTGGCGGGGGTCTACGTGACGGCCAGCCTGCTGTTCACGATCCTGCTCGAGGCGATCGGCCTGGGCTGGCTGTTCGAGGTGGGCGCGAGCTTCGTGTTCAGCTTGTTCCTGCCTGCGCTCTTGGTGGCGGCCTATCAGGGGCTCGCGGCCGAGGACGCCGAGGTCCTGGGGCGGAAGTAGCTCCAGGAACCTACTCGTGACGCGTTGCTAGAGTTGGGCTAGGGTAAGCGCTGCGCCTTATTCGGTCTGACTCAATGGCGGAGCTGAGCGTGACGAAACCGAAGAACAATCAGCCTTGTCCCTGTGGTTCTGGCGCAAAGTTCAAGCTGTGCTGCAAGCGGCAGACGTCTGCTGCCACAAACCTAGCCATTGAGCGCCGACGATATGCCCGTGAGTGGGCTTCCTCCTCCAGCGGATACGCTCTTGACGGCCACTACGAGTGGATGGCGGCGCAGCTTGGAGAAGATCCAGGTTCGGTTCTTGAAGCCGGAGCAGGAAGTGGAATGGCGGCGCGCGCTCTGGCAGAGGCTGGGCATGCGGTAGTTGCTGTTGAGTCGAACCCGCGTTGTCTTGGGGTGGCGGAGAAGACACTCCGCAAGGCGGGGTGTTTGGCACGGTTCGTGCCACGTCCTCCACAAACCAAGTTCAGAGGCAGTTCTTACAGTGTTGCTTATTCGACGGTTGCTTCGGATGTGGGCATGCCAGATCGGGGTAAGGTTCTCCTTATCGAGGGTGATGGTAGCTGTCAGAAGGCTGCTGCTGTCGGCGATGGTAGCTGA
>CALDQK010000547.1 GCA_937911525.1 uncultured bacterium | reverse complement strand
GGCGGGCCTCGGCGGCCAGGGCCGGCTCGCGCTCGGGCTCGCCCGCGACCCGGACCAGGATCGGCAGCCCGCGCTCCTCGAGGCGGCCTGGGTAGCGCCGCCCGTCAGGCGAGGGCGCCAGCTTGGCCCACAGCGGGCGCCCGCCGACCGGCAGCTCTAGCCGCTCCGCCAGGCCGCTCGGGATCGGCGCGCTCTGGAGGGGCGCGGTGTCGGCGCGGCGCTCGGCGGGGCCAGCCAACGCCGCCTGCAGGCCGGCCACGAACTCGGCCGCGCTCGCGAGGCGGCGCTCGACCCGCAGCTCGAGCGCGCGCGCGCAGAGCTGGTCGAGGTCGGCGGGCAGGCTGGGGTCGAGGGCAGAGGGTCGGGGCGAGCGGCCCTCGGCCTCCATGCGGATCTGCTGGGTCATGATCTGCATCGAGTTGCCCGAGAAGGGCGTCCGCTCGGTCAGCGCCAGGTGGAGCATGGCGCCGAGCGAGAACACGTCGGCCCGCTGGTCGACCTGGCTCGCGTCCTTGAACTGCTCCAGCGCCATGAAGGCCGGCGTCCCCAGCGCCTGCCCCTTGACCGTCAGGGGGTCCGCGCCCGCCAGCCCGCCCGCCTCCTCCTGCGCGCCGAGCTGCTTGGCGAGCCCGAAGTCGGTCAGGAAGAGCTTGCCCGCGTCGTCGACCAGGAAGTTGCCTGGCTTGACGTCGCGGTGGACCACCCCCCGGGCGTGGACCGCCGCGACCAGCTCGGCCGCCTCGACCAGGCGCCGCAGGCGCTCGCGCCGGCTGCCCTCCTCGAGCGAGAGCGGGCGGGCCACGTCCACGAGGTCCTGGACGACGAAGAGCCCGCCCTCGGGCAGCTCGCCCCACGCCAGCGAGCGCACGACCCCTTGGATCTCGCTGCCGAGCTGAGCCGCGATCTCGGCCTCGCGCCGGAGGCGCGCGCGCCCCTCCGCGTCGTCGCAGGCCCCGACCTTGATCGCGACCGCGGCGCCGGCCTGGGTGTCGACCCCGGCGTAGACCAGCCCCTCACCGCCCCGGCCGAGGAGCTGCGCGACCAGGTAGCGCTCGGCGACGAGGGTCCCAGGTGAGAGCTCGCGGGAGGGATCGGAGTTGGCAGCGGCGGCCATCAGCCCGCTATGATCCGCGCCGTGACGCCCCAGTTCAACCTCAGCCCCGGCGAGGGACTCACGGTCCAGACCCCCCAGAGCGGGGACCCCGTGGCCCTGGAGGTCGTCGCCGCGCTCCCCCTCGAAGGCGTCCGGCGGCGCTGGCTGGTTCAGCTCTGGGACGGCGCGCTGGCCGAGCTGGTCACGGCGGACGAAGCCGCTCCGCAGACGGTCCTCCGCCGCGAAGAGGAGCTCCTGGGCGCCCTCGCGCACAGCAACCTGGCCAAGACCCTCGGCAGCGTCGAGCAGGGAGGCCACCTGCTCTGCGCCCGCGAGCGCGTGTTCCCAAACCCGCTCCTGCTCCTCTCGGACCCCGAGATCCGCCAGCACTTCGCCAAGAGCGACGCCAAGACGCACTTCCTGCCCCCGCCGGCGCCCGTGGCGCTGAAGCTCGTGGCCGACCTCCTGGCCGGGGTGGCCTACCTCCACGCCAAGGGCGAGGTCCACGGAGGCCTCGGACTCGAGCAGCTCGGCCTGCGCGTCGCGAGCCAGGCCAGCGTGCGCGCCCCGACCCGACACGCGCTGCTCAAGGCCCTCCTCGGCGGCGAGGCCGAGCTGGTCCTGCACGGGCTCGGCGCCGACGGCGGGCCGGCCCTCTACGCCCCGCCCGAGCTGCTGCTCCAGCGCGAAGCCCACCCCAGCCGCGACCTCTACGCGGCCGCCTTGCTCGGCTACTCGCTCCTGAGTGGGCGAGCCCCCTACGACCACCTCCCCGGCCCGCCGCCGACCCAGCGGGCTCGCCTCGAGCAGCTCAAGCGGCGCGAGCTCGGCGGGGAGCTGCTGCCCTTCGACCTCGAGCCCCTCAGCCAGACCCGCGGGCTGAAGCGCCTGGCCCCGGAGCTGTTCAAGCTGCTCAAGTCCTGCGCCCGGCCAGAGCCCGCCCGCCGCCTCGAGGCGCGCCAGGCCGTCGCCGAGATCCGCCGGCTCCAGTCGGGAGCGACCAGCCGCCGCCGCGCTCGCTGACTCCTCGCAGGTTCGCGGCCTCGCTGGTACGCTGCGGGGGTGAGCACGAGACGCTTCACCATGATCGAGGTGATCATCGCCGTCGCGCTGACGGCGATCGTGATGGGAGCCAGCTACCAGTTCCTGCTGGGCGCCCAGCGTCAGGCCAGCGCCAGCGCGGCCCGCCAGCGGAGCGCGGCTCAGGCCCGCCGCGCGGCCCACGAGATCGCCCGCGAGCTCCGCGGAGCCAACTTCACGGCGACCGACTTCCCCGACACGCCCAGCGCGGCGGCCTCGGTGCGCTACCGCGTGATCACGGGCTACGACACGGGGACCAAGAAGGCGACCCTCTCGCCGAGCAGGGCGAGCGGGAACTTCCGCGAGATCCGCTTCGCGGGAGGCGTGATCACGAGGGACGACCCCAGCGGGACGAGCTACGCGATCGCCCAGCAGATCGCCTCGCTCGAGCTGACCCTCGTCGCCCCCAACAAGCTCCTGATCCGCGTCAGCGCCAGCGCCACCGACTCCAGGGGGGACACAGTCACCAACGCGGCCGAGATCCAGATCGTGCTCAGCAACGGAACGGACGAGGCCGAATGAACGAGCGCGAGCGCGGCGGCGCCTTGATCCTGGTCCTGATCACCCTCGCGGTGGTCGCGCTCCTCGTCGAGGGGATCGTCGTCGGCAGCCGGACCGAGTCCAGCGCCACCAGCGCGACGACCGCTCGGGTGCGGGGCTTCTACGCGGCTCAGGCCGGGATCTGGGCCGCCTCCCACGACCTCGGCAGCGAGGGCAGCGGCGGCGGGCAGGTCAACGGGAACGTGACCCGCGCGGACTACGACGTGGTCGCCGCACCCGCCGACGCCTTCGACGAGCTGAGCCGCAGCGCGGGCAGCGATGGCTTCCCCGACTTCAGCGACGACGCCTTCTTCCTCGCTCAGGCCGACGGCTACTACGAGGCCCGCTCGGTCGACGTCGACGGCGGCGACACCTACCGGGTGCGCGCCAAGGCCAAGGTCGACGGAGAGCTGCGCCTGCTCGAGGCGGTCGTGGTCCGCGAGCCGGTCGGCTACTTCCCCTGGCGCTACGGCGTGTTCAGCGACGAGACCCTGACCCTCTCGAGCAACCCCAAGATCGACAGCTACTCCTCGAGCGCCGGGAGTTACTCCAGCCAGGTCACGCCCGGCCCCAACGCCCACGCCAACGAGCAGGGCAGCGTGGGGAGCAACGGCGACATCGTGCTCAGCGCCAACGTCGACGTGTGGGGCGACGCCAACCCTGGGCCGAGCAAGGCGGTCACGATCCCCGGCTCGAGCTCGGTCGCCGGGAGCACCACCCCCCTCAGCAACGCCCAGGACATGCCCGCTCCGACCTGGACCGTGCCGCCCGCCTCGGACTGCGTCACGAGCAATGGCTACGACGTGCCCCTCAACCGCACCAGCCCTGGGATCACGACCCTGGGTCCCGGGAGATACGTGTTCTCCTCGATCAACGTCGATCACGTGGGCGCCGTCGTTCGCCTCGAGGGAACCGCCAGCGACACGATCGAGATCTACATCACCGGCGGCGCCGCGGCGACCGACGACCCCAGCCTCTGGATCGAGAAGGGGGTGTTCCGCCCCGCCTACGGAGGGACCGTCTCCGAGGGGTTGCCGACGGTGAAGATCTACAACGTCGGCAAGGTCTCGCTCGAGTCGGGGCCGACCATGGTCGGCAGCCCCAGCGGCGGCGCCCCCAAGCTGCAGTATTTCTCCTCCTACACGAGCGACCTCAGCGACAGCTCGGACCTCGGCGTCGAGCTGCGCAGCAACGTCGCCTTCTTCGGCGCGATCTATGCCCCCGGCGCGGCGGTCGAGATCAATTCCCATGCGCGGATCTACGGGAGCGTGAGCGGCAAGCAGGTGTTCGTCGACAGCAACGCGAAGATCCACTACGACGAGGACCTCGCCAACGTCTCGACCGACTCCTCGCCCGCCTCGCGGTTCAAGGTCGACGTGCTGCGGACGATTCGCTAGGGGGTGGCCCCCGTCGACCGAGGCACCCCGCGGCTGCTCACGTCGCTGCTGCTCCTCTCCCTGCTCCTCGCGCACGTCTCGCTGGCGGCTCCAGGCGACGGGGCGCGGGATCGGCTCGAGCGCGAGCTGGCGACCTTTCGCGCGGACCAGATCTCGGCCGCCGAGCTCGAGCGCCGGCTCGGGGTCCTGCGCGAGGACCTGTGGCCTGCCCTGCGCGAGGTCTTGCCCAGTCGAGCCGCGGCGGGTCGGGTGCGCGGGGTGTTGCTGCGCATGCTTCCCCGCCTCGACCGTCAGCGCGGCCAGGCGCTGCTCCTCGAGCTGGCGGGCGAAGGTCGGCTGGGGCTCTCGGCGCTGGAAGCCCTGGGAGAGGTCGGGAACGCCGACGCCATCGCTCCGCTCTTCCCCCTCCTCGACGACGAGGGCGTCCAGCGGCGCGAGCGCGCGCGGGTCGCCCTGCGCGAGATCGCGCGGCGCCATGAGGCGACCGAGGTGCTCTCGGCGAGCCTGCGCGCGCGCGTCGAGCGCGCCGGGCGTGAGCCACCTGCCCCCGGCGGGCCGGCTGCCTTGGCGCTCCTGGTCGAGCTGAACGGCTACGAGACCTGCGAGCTGCTGGTGGAGTGCCTGCGGGGTCAGCCCCTGCGTGTGGCCGCGCTGAACGCGCTGGTCCGCCTGCCGCCGCCCGACCTCGAGGTCCGGGCTCAGCGCGGCTGGCGCGACCTGGTCGGAGCCCTCGAGCAGCTCCTCAGCGCGAGCGAGGAGCTGAGCTCGCTCCAGCAGCGCCAGGTGCTGGCGGCCTTCGCGAGCTTCGGCACCCACGGCCAGCTGCCCTTCCTGATCGCCTACGGCGAGGGAGAGCTCGACCCGCCCTGCCACTCGGCTTGGGTCCACGCCCTGGAGCGGATCACGGGCTACGAGCACGCCTCCCTCGAGCGCTGGCGCGCTTACTGGCGCAAGGTCGAGCCGATCTGGGAGCGCTACGAGGACCTGCTCGCGGCCGTGCGCGGCGGGACGGAGGCGGACGCGCTGGCGGCGCTCGATCAGGTCGCCCTGATCCGCAGCGCGCAGAGCATGGAGGCGATCGCGAGCCGGCTGGAGGACTCCCTCAGCGAAGCGCTCTTGCTGCGGGTCGTGGACGCCCTGGTCCAGCTCGCGATGCCCGACGTCCTCGAGCGTCTCGACCAGGTCCGACGCAACCCCGGCGCCACCGAGAAGGTCCTCCAGCAGGTCGCCTGGGCAGAGGGCTTCTTCCAGGACCGCGACGAGGAGGGGGGCGACGCCGTCGGGCGACGACGCAAGCCGGGGCGCAAGCGCAAGGGCACGCTCGTCCTGGGCGGGAGCCTCGGAGCGGACGACCCAAGCTCCCTCCCCTGGCGCATGGAGACGAGCCGACCGCGCGAGAGCGCGCCTGCGCCGACGCCCCCGCCAGCCGAGGGCTGGCTGCGGCGCCCGCAGGGACGCGAGTGGTTCCTCGTCCTGGTAGGAGCCGCGCTCCTGGGGCTGGTCGCGCTGGCGCTCGTGCCGACCCGCCAGGGTCGTCAGCGCGGGGTCCTCCAGCGGCCCGAAGAGCTGGAGGACACCCGCCAGGGCAGGCTCCAACGCTACCTGCAGCAGAAGATCGTCGAGGGCAGCAGCCAGGTCTCGCTGCAGGGCGAGGAGGACGACGAGGTCCTGCTGGCGGGCTTCGAGGCCGGCCTCTCCCTGCTCCGCGGCGACGGGCTCTCCCTCGACGACGACGACAAGATCGAGCCCCGCACGCTGGACCAGATCCGCGCGGCCAAGGCGAACGAGGGCCTCTACGAGGGCGACGCCCCCACCGCCCCGCTGACGATCCCCTCGGACCCCCGGGTCGACCTGAGCGCGCTCATCAGCGAGCCGGAGGACGCGCCGCTGGCGCTGGAGGACGACCTCGGCGCGCTCCCCCCCGAAGCCGACGCCTTCCAGGTCGAGCAGTGGCGGCGAATGCTCGCTCGCCTGCGCCGGCTGGGGCCCTCGGTCTCCTGGGTCGGCGCTCGCCTGGCCTCGCACCCCGATCGCTTCCAGACCGTGTTCGACACCAACGACTGGGTCCCCTTCACCACCGCGGTCGAGGAGCTCGAGGTGCTCGAGCCGGTGGTCGACGAGATCCGGGTCCAGCTCCGGCCCTTGATCCTGCGTGAGGCCCTCTCGGAGGACGCCGCGGCGCTGCTCGACCTCGTCCCCAGTCAGCCCAGCCCCGCCGCCCAGCCCGTCGCGCCCATGAACTCGCGCCGCTGGGAGAAGCTGCGTCGCAGCCTCCAGAGCCTGGGCGGCAGCCTCGAGGAGGTGTGGGTCGAGCTCGAGGGCGACGACGCGCCGCGCTGCCTGTTCCGGGGCGGCAGCCTGGCCGCGCTCGAGGCGCAGCTCTCGGCCCTGCGCGGTCGCCTGGCGCGGGTCCGAATCCGAATCCAAGGCTGCCCGACCGAGCTGGTCCTCTTCGACAGCCAGGAGGACAGCCACAGCGCGCAGGCCGCGCCCCAGACCAGCGCCCCCTGGCTCTCGGGCCTGGCACCCGGAGTCGATCAGTGGAGCCAGCTGCTGGCCTCGATCCGCAGCCTGCGCCGCACCGTTCGCCGCCTGGAGCTCTTGAGCACCCTCGCGCGCGGCTCGCGCCAGGTGATCTACTCGATCGAGGACCCCGACGCCGACTTCGAGTCCGCCCTGGCGGGCCTCGACAACGCACGCCCCATCGTCGAGGAGGTCCGGCTCTTCTTGCTCGGTCAGGAGCAAGAGCTCGTGCTCTTCCGGCGCGAAGAGGACGAGGCGGTCGCGCTCCTGCCGGGAGGTGCTGCCGGACCCGAGCCCGAGGAGGCGGACGAGTGGGCGAGCGCCCTGGCCTCCCTCGCGCAGCTCCAGCCCGTGTTGCGAGAGGTGTGGGTCACGGCCGGCGGCGGGTCAGCCGAGCCCTGGCTCACGACCAAGGGCTTCGCGGCCACGCTCTCGGCCCTGCGCAGCCGGCCCGTCTCGCGCCTCGCGGTCGAGCTCGCGGGCGCCAGCCAAGCGGTGGTCCTCTACGAGCCCGAGGGGACGTCCAGCGGAGAAGGTCCCGTCCAGAGCGAAGCAGCGTCCTGGGAGGACCTCCCGGCGACGCTCGAGGACCTCGAGCCCGTGCTGGAGGCCCTCGTGCTCCATCACTCGGACGGGACGCGTCGGGAGCTGCGCGGGCAGCTCGGAGCCACCGGCTTGTGGGAGCAAGCTCGCGCCGCTCGCGCGCGAGGGCTGGAGCGGGTGGAGGCCGAGCTCCTCGGCCTGGGCTCCCGCTTGCTCTACCGCGCGCCGACCCATGAGCAGCTCAGCCTGCGCCAGCTTCGCGCGGCCATGATTCGCGCCCAACCGCCCCTCGTCGCCGAGCTGCACCTCCCGCCCGGCCAGCAGGTCCCGCTCCCACCCGACCCGGCCAGCGCGGTGGCCGCGCTCGAGGACCTGTTCCCTGTCCTGGCTAGCGTCCGCGACGCGAGCGGCGCCCTGGTGTTCGAGCAAGCCGCCACCGAGCGCCACCTGCTCGAGCCGCCCGCGGAGGAGGCCTTCCCTGCCCTCCCAGGCCAGGCCACGATCGACCTCAGCGGCGACCCCGACTTCGCCCGCCTGAGCACCGCCCTCAGCAACGTGATCTCGACCGCCGAGGCGGTCATCGCGACGCTCGCCGAGGGCGACGAGCATCGGCTCTCCCCCGGGACCGCGGAGAGTGTGCTCGCCCAGCGCTGGGAGGAGGTGCGCGCCGTGGCGGTCGTGCTACCAGGGCTCGAGACGCCGCTGGTCCTCCTCCAGCGCGCGGCCCCCTCCCGCGACGACCGCCGCTGGCGGGAGGTCTCCAAGGCCCTCGAGCGGCTCGGCTCCCAGGTCAAGAGCCTCCTCGTCGAGCTGCGCGAGGGCGAACCGGCCCGCTGGCACAGCGAAGGCGGCTACGCCTACGAGCGCTTCCTGAAGGGGCTACAGGCGCACCGCGCCAACGTGAAGCGGGTCCTGGTCCGCCTGCGCGGCTCGCCTCACGACCTGGTCCTGTTCAGCCTCGAGGAGAGCCCCTCGGGCGCGCTCAAGCGCCGCGACGCGGGTCACGCTACGAGCGCCGTCTGGGACCCGATGCGAGAAGCGATCTCCCACATGGAGCCCTTGATCGAAGCCGTGGAGGCCCGCCTCTCCAATCAGGCCGAGGTCTACCAGCCGATCTACCTCGACGGCGGCGACCTCGAGGCTGCCCTCAGCCGCCTCGACGGAATGCGCCAGCGCTTGGAGTCGATCCGAGTCCGCTTCCAGCCGATCTGCCTGTTCCAGCGCTACCGCCCGAGCGACTCGGTGCTGCTCGAGCCGCCGCGCTGAGGCTGGAGAGAGAGGCGGACGGAGTAGGCCGATCATGCCCCGTGTTGCCTGGGCAGGCTCTTGGTGGCACTCTGGGCAGAGTGCCAGACCGGCTGACTTTTCACGACTTCCTGCGTCAGCACGAAGACGCGACGGCGGAGAGCCTCTCCGCTCGCTACCCGGCGGGCTGCCTCCTCACGCGCGCGAACATCACCGAGAGCAACCAGGACGTGACGGAGGTCCTGGCTCTGCTGCCGAGCGCCCCTGGGCAGCCCGTGCTGGTCGGACGCGGTATGGACGTCGACGTGGTCGTACCCAGCGGAAAGGTCTCCAAGCGGCACGCCGAGTTCCAGCTCGCCGAGTCCGGCGCGCTGGTCTTGACCGATCTGGGCTCGTCCAACGGGACCTTCGTCAACGGGCAGCGCCTGGCACCCAATCAGCCCACGCGCATCGAGCCCGGGACGACCGAGGTCTGGTTCGGGGACCGCCAGTTCTTCCACTTCGACGGGCCCGCCCTCAACAGCTACGTGCGCCACCTGCGCCCGATGCTGGCCAACGTCGAGCCGCCCCCCTTGCTCCCGCCAGCGAGCGCAGACAGCAGACCGGCCAGCAGTCACGTCCGGCCAAACCCTGGCGACACGACCCACGTCATGCACCGGGACGAGCTGGAGCAGCAGCGGGCCTCGGATCCGAGCGTCGACGAGCGCTGGACGGCTGCCTTGAAGGCCCTGCGGGAGCTGATCAAGAACGCTGAGCGAATTCAGCTCAAGCTCGCGCTCCAGGCAGACCCGGTCACGATCTACGACGTCGCCGACCCCGAAGCGGACGCCGAGACCGTCCTCGACACCCTGGGCGGCCTGCGCAGCATGGTGATCGCCGTCTCGGTCTTCTTCAAGCGCTCTGGCTTCGAGCTGACCGTCTTCGACCGGGAGGCCCAGGTGCCCTAGGCGCCGCGCTGCTTATCTCAAGAGTCTCACCGCCGCCGCTCCTTTGTTTACCCTGGGGCCATGGCCGACGAGATCGACGACATGCTGCGCGCCTTCTCGCTCCCGCCCGAGCCGGCGCCCGGCGAGGTCGAGCCGGTGACCGAGGACCTGGTCGAGGAGGACCCTGCCCTCCTCGAATACATGACCGAGTCCGTCTACCTGCGGCTCGGAGAGGCTCCTCCGCCCCCCCTGCTGGAGCGAATGCGTCGAGAGGCCCTCGCCCTCGTCCGTCAAGAGCTCAACCTGCCTCAGCTGACCAACTCGCTCGGCGAGAGCGTCCTGCAGTCCGTGTGGCGGCACCTCAACGGCAAGGGCCTGGCGGGCTTCCCGCCCCGCGTCATGCAGGAGATCCTGGATCACATCGGCGCCGCTGGCGCCGCTGGGGGCGGCAGGGCAGGCGGAGAGGCGCCCGCCCCGGCCCAGCCCGGCGGCGACCAGGTGCAGCAGACTGCCCAGCAAGCCGCCGAGTCGATCTGGAGCCGCCTCAGCAGCCGCGGGCTGGGAGGCTTTCCCCCGCGGATCTCGGTGGAGGTCGACGCGGCGGCGGGTCGAGTCGTGGAGAGCGTCGTGACGCCGCTCCGGGAGCGGCTCGAAGCCTTGACCGCCAAGCTGCGAGAGCTCGAGGCAGCCGTGGCGGACAACCAGCCGAGCAAGGACCGCCACTTCCTGGCGCTCGCGCGAGAGGTCAAGACCCTGCGCGAGCGCGTCGCCGCCCTCGAGCAGAAGTCGCCCTAGCGAGCTAGAGCAGGCCCTGACGCCAGACCTGGCCTGCCGGGGTCTGGACCGGCTTGGCCGCGCTGGCCTGACGCACCCGCTCGAGCGCCTCGGTGACCCGCGGTCGCTCACGGGGGTGAATCGAGAGCATGGCCCTCAAGAGCGAGCTCAGCGCCCCGAGCGGCTGAGGCAGGCGCTCGAAGGCGGCCTCGTTGAAAGCGATTCGACCCCCGACCTCTTCCCGCTTGAGGCGCCGCAGGGTCACCCCCTCCCGGCCCTGGTAGGGCGACTGCTTGGTCAGCAGGTCCTGAACGAGGTGACCGGCCATGTAGACGTCGGCGCTGCGAGGATCGCTCTGTGGAGCTGGCCGCCCCTCCAGACGCTCGACCACCTCGGGGGGCGTGAGGAGGTGCAGGAACTTGGGCGCCGGGAGCTCCGGGTCGGCGACGCCCTGCCTGAGCTGGCGCAGGACCGCCACCGGACGCACTCCGCTGAGATCGGCCAGCACGAGCCGCGCGCGTCCGCAGGCGCTCGCCTCCACCAGCTTGGCCGGCTGCGGCAAGCGCAGGCTGGGAGGATCGAACGCGATCCCGAGCGACTCCCGGCTCAGCTCGGGGAAGGCGCAGCCTCCTTCATGCAGCGTCGCCAGACCGGCGAGCAGGTCGAGGGCGAAGTCCAGCGCGACGGGGAGGGGGACCGCGGGCGGCAGGGGCGGGGTGGGCTCGACCACGAGCACTTCGCCCTGCTTGGTCTGGGTGCGCCCGAGCAAGGGCACGACGCAAGGGTGTTCGAGCTCCTGCAGCAGGCGCGCCTCGAGGTCGAGCAGCTTGCGCGTCGCTGCGCGGCGTAGGAGCAGGGGCCGATCTCCCTCGTCGAGGCGCGCCAGGCGACGCCATTCGTCGATGAAGCCCGTGACGTGCGCCTTGCGGGGCTCGCCCTCAAGGGTGAGCTCGAGGGACTCCGCGTCGCGCTCGCGCTTGGGCGGTCGCGCCACGCTGCGTGTGCGGCGAGCGCTGGGGACCGCGCCGCCCCCGCGAGCGGCGG